>DASZXE010001086.1:0-3792 GCA_035546475.1 Kofleriaceae bacterium | reverse complement strand
GAAGCCGCTGCCGTGGGAGAAGAGCGAGACCGCGGCGACCACGCCCGCGCCGGCGCCGACGCCGCCCGCGCCGCCGCCTCCGCCGCCCGCGCCGTCGGCGGTGCTCGCCGAGCAGGCGGGCGCCACGACCGATGTCGCCGCGGGTCAGCAGGGCGTGCTCGAGGACGTCGTCGCCGACGGCACGACGGTCGCGGCGGGCGATCCGATCGCGCACTTCGCCGCCAACCCGGCGCTGAGCAAGCGCTACGCCGCCAGCAAGCAGAAGCTCGACGTCGACCTGCCGAAGGCGATCGCCGACCTGAGCGCGAAGCGCGACGCCGCGGTCGCCGCCGGCAAGGCCGACGTGGTGAAGTCGTTCCAGGACAAGATCGACAAGCAGTCGGAGGTGCTCGCGTCGCTGCAGGCCGAGGTCGGCTCGCTGACGCAGCAGCTCGACGCCTACGCGGTGAAGGCGCCGCTGGCCGGCACCGTCAAGACGACGGCGACGAAGGGCACGAAGGTCGCGACCAACGAGCAGGTGATCGCGTCGATCACCGCGCCGACCGTGCTCGTCGGCCACTTCACCGTCACCAGCGGCAAGACGTACAACCCGGGCGACGAGGCGGGTGTGGCGCCGAAGCCGGGCGCGCCGCCGGTCGCGTGCAAGGTCACCGCGGCGCAGGGCACCGCCGTCACCGTCGAGTGCCCGGTCGAGCCCGACGTCGGCCTGACCGCGGGCGTCCAGGGCCTGCTGCAGTAGCGCGCGGCGCGGCGTTCGGCGCCGACGCCGGCCGGCGGACGGCTCGCAAGGGCCGCTGCTTCGCGGGAGGCGTCGCCGGACCTGCGTCCGGAACGCGGACCGTCCCTCGATGCGGGGGTCGTGTGGGCACCAGCGCACGCGCTCGCGCAGGGCCAGATCGACCGGATCGACCGGATCTTCGTCGAGGCGGCGGGCTTCGGCTCGCGGTCGAGCGACACGATCGCGCTGGCGCGCCGGGCGGGCAGCCGCCTCGCGCCGCGGTGCCGCGGTGCCGCGGTGAGCGCCAGCCTCGCGTGCGCGTTCCGCCCGGTTGCCGAGGACCGTGACGACCTGCGTGCCTCGGCCGGAACCTCGCGGCTCGGTCCCTCGTCCGCCGCGGGCGGCGAGCGGCGTGGCCTACTTCTTGTCGGCGGGGCTGACCTTGCTGACCTTGAGGATCGGGCCGGTCATGCCGATGCCCATGGCCGACTTCTCGACCTTGCCCTCGACGACGACGTGGGCGCCGTCCTTGACCTCCTTGGCGCCGTCGAGCTGGTACTGCGTGCCGTCGCCCGTCACCAGCAGCCAGTGGCCTCCCTCGAGGTCGCTCTTCTTGATGGTGCCGGTCAGCTTGGTCATGGCCGGAAGCGTAGCACCCACCGTGTCAGGTGATCGTCGGCCCGCTCCTCGCGGACGTGGGCGCCGCCCGCCTGCAGGCCACCCACGAGGCGCGTCGCGGCGCTGGCCATCGCGGGAGGCGAGCCGGGCGCCACACCCGGGCGGCGCAGCAGCATGACGATGCCGCCCCGCGCGTGCGTGCAAGATCGATGGCCCGGCTCGTCGCGCGCCCGTCGAAGAGGCTTCCTGGCCACGCCCGTCAGCGGGGAGGCCAGAATGCCAACCGTCTCGTCGATCGATCGGGGGCGAGGAGGACCTCGGGCCCGCTCTCGGTCAGCGCAACGCCGCGCCGAGCTCCGCTCGGGCGCTCGGCGGGTTGCGAGGAGTGCATTCTTGACCCGCGTACGACGAGCCAACGGATCGAGCTTGCAGGCGCCCGCTCGCTGTCGCTCCTCGTTCTTGGCAACCCTGTCGGCGGGCTGGCCGGAACACGAAAGGCGGCCGCCAGCGCGTGCGAGATCGATCGGTTGGATCGACGGAACACACGCCAAGACCCATGCTGGCCAGCGGCGTCAGTAGGTGAGGTCGTCGGCGAGGTAGGCGCGGTCGACGGTGAGCGGCTGGTGGTACGCGGCGCCGGTGTAGAGGTAGACGTAGCGCGCGTAGTTCTCGGTGACCTTCTTCATGTACTCGCGCGTCTGCTCGTAGGCGACCAGCTCGACGAGCTCGTCGATCGGATGGTCGCCGTAGGCGTCGAGCCAGCGCATCACCGGCCGCGGTCCGCTGTTGAACGCGCCGGCGCCGAGCGGCACCTGGCCCTTGAACTTCGCGAGCAGGTGGCCGATGTACCAGCTCCCCGTGCGGATGTTGAGCTCGGGGTCGTAGAGGTCGCCGGCCGCGTACGGCAGGCCGAGCTTCGCGGCGACCCGCGACGTCGTCGCCGGGATCATCTGCAGGAGCCCCTGCGCGTCGGCGTACGAGCGCACGTGCGGGTCGTAGCCGCTCTCCTTGCGCATGATCGAGTAGAGGTAGTAGGGCGGGTTGCCGCCGAGGCCCTGGTAGCGCTCGATCAGCTCCTTGTAGGCCTCGGGGTACGCGTGCGTCCACCACCAGCGCGCCGGCCCGTCGGCGGGCGTGTCGAGCGCGCCGTGGTCGTAGCCGACCGCGAGCTGCCACGGGCGGTGCCAGTCGTTGCCCCGGCCGTAGCGATCGAACAGCACCGCGAGGCCGCGCGCGCGATCGTGGCGGCCGAGGAACGCCGCCTCCTCGCGCCGCAGCTCGACGCCGGCGTCGTCCTCGAGGCCGGCCGACTCCAGCTCGTCGAAGGCGACGATCGCGGGGTCGGCCTCGACCGACGGATCGATCGTGTCGGCGACCGCCGGGCCGCGCGGCGCCGGCGGCGTCGCGCCGAACGGGCCGAGCTCGATGCCGTGCTCGCGCAGGCGCGCGTCGGCGAGGAGCGCGTACCAGGAGAACGGCCAGCGGCCGACGAGCTCGCGGTAGGCGGCCTCCGCCTCCGGCTCGCGGCCGAGCTGCTGGAGCGTGCGGGCGCGCCAGTAGGCGCCCTTGCCGCCGGCCAGCGCGCCGGGCGCCTTCGCCAGCGCCTCGAGGTGGGGCAGCGCGGCCGCGTGCTCGCCGAGGAAGTAGTGAGCCATCGCGACGAACCAGCGGGCGTTGTCGACCCACTTCGACTTCGGGTAGCGGCGGATCGACGCCTCAAGCGGCGCGATCGACTCGCGGAAGCGGCCGCGGTTGAACTCCAGCCAGCCCGACAGGTACTGCGCCTCCTCGGCCCACGGCGTGCGCGGGTAGCGGGCGACGACCTCGCGGTACCAGCGGATCGCGTCGTCGTCGTGATCGGCCCGCGACAGCGCGCGCGCGCCGTGGAACAGGGCTTCCGGCGACTTCATCTTCGGCGCGACGTCGAGCAGGAGCGCGCCGGCGTCGGCGTAACGGCGCCGCATCTTGTAGAGGCTGGTGCCGAGCCAGTAGTCGCGGCGCGTGCGCAGGCCGGCGGGGGCGTCGTCGCCGATCAGCATCAGCTCGGCGACGGCGGCGCTCCACTGCTGGTCGTCGCCGAACCGCTGCGCGCGGGTGAGGCGATCCTCGCCCGACATCGCCAGCGCGGCGGCGCCACCGAGGGCGGCCAGGCGGCGCGCCGCGTCGGCGGCCAGCGGGTGGGCCGGGTGCTCGACGAGGAAGTCGTGCAGCGCCGTCCGCTCCTTGCTGCCGGGCGCGGTCGCGAGGCGGTAGTCGACGACGGCCGTGTCGGCGTGGGCGGCGGCGCCGGGCGCGGCGCGCAGCTTGCGGTAGGCGGCGGCGGCCTCGCGGCGCTTGCCCGCCAGCCAGAGGCAGTCGGCGAGGCGCCACGGCGCGTCGGCGGCGAACCGCGAGTGCTTGTCCTTGGCCAGCGCCTCGAAGTCGGGCCGCGCGGCGGCGGCGTCGCCGGCGAGCAG
>DASZXE010001085.1:0-7982 GCA_035546475.1 Kofleriaceae bacterium | reverse complement strand
GCGCTCGCCGCTGGGGGCTGAACCTGCCTGCCCTCGCGCTGGTGGGCGCGCCGGCGGACCGCGACGCCCCACGGCCGCGCGGCCGCGAGCTCCTCCTCGACGGCGCGCGCACGCTGCGGCTCGGCGGCACGGTGCGGGCGGTCGCCGTCGACGATCGCGGGCGCACCGCGGTCGCGGGCTGGATCGCGCGGCTCGACGATCCGTCGATCGTCCTCGTGCCCGCTCGTCGCTGACCTGACCGCCCGTCGGTGGCGGATCGGTCCCGTCGCTGGCGCGGGCGCGGCTCCCCCGCCGGATGCCCACGTCGGCCGCCGAACGCTGGTACGATGAGGTGCAGTGTCCGACTGGGATACCGACACCAACGTCACCCACGAGAGCGAGCAGCCCTCGCCACGGGCGACCCGGCGCGACCGCGCGTGCCTGCTGGTGCTGTCGGGCGCGCGGGTCGGCGCAGTGTTCCACCTCGACCGCACCGAGCTGATGATCGGCCGCAGCCAGCGCGCCGAGCTGTCGTTCGAGGACGACGGCGTGTCGCGCACCCACGCCCGCATCCGCCGCGAGGGGATCGAGTACGTCGTCGAGGACCTCGGCAGCCGCAACGGCACGTTCGTGAACGGCATCCGCGTGAAGGGCCCGACCCGCGTCGTCGACGGCGACAAGATCCAGCTCGGCCGCAGCACCATCCTCAAGTTCACCTTCCACGACGCGCTCGACGACTCCTACCAGGAGCGGATGATCGAGTCGGCGCTGCGCGATCCGCTGACGCGCCTCTACAACAAGCGCTACTTCGACGAGCGCATCGACGCCGAGCTGCGGTTCGCGCGCCGCCACGGCACGCAGCTCGCGCTGCTCATGATCGACGTCGATCACTTCAAGAGCGTCAACGACGAGCGCGGCCACCTGGCCGGCGACACCGTGCTGCGCGAGGTGGCGGCCGCGCTGCAGAAGGCGGTGCGCAACGAGGACGTCGTCGCCCGCTACGGCGGCGAGGAGCTGGTGGTGCTGTCCCGCTCGATAGGGCGTGAGGCGGCGATCCACCTGGCGGAGCGGCTGCGGCACACGATCGAGGAGCTGTCGGTCGCCGTCGAGGGCGGGCCCGCGATCGGCGTCACGGTGTCGGTCGGCGTGGCAGGTTCGGAGCCGACCGACGAGATCACCGCCGAGCAGCTCATCGCCGCCGCCGACCGCGCGCTCTACCTGGCCAAGGACCGCGGGCGCAACCAGGTCGCGAGCTGAAATTTGCCGCACCCGATCCGCGTTGTTACGGTCGAGGCATGCGCGCGCTCGTCGGACCCTGCTCGATCCTCGTGGCGTCGGTCCTCGGGTGCTCGGGCGGCTGCCGCGGGGCCAAGGCCCCGGCCGCCTCCGCCCCGACCGTGCAGGCGCAGCCCGCGCCGCAGGTCGCCGGTGACGCCGCCGTCGCCGCCGCGCCGGTCGTGCCCGAGCCGCCGGTCGCCGCGCTCACCGAGGACCTCGCGACGCCGTACTTCCGCGAGGGCCCCGGCGCCGCGGCCGCCGCCCGCTTCGCCCTCGAGGACTGGCCGGCCGCCGCCGACGGCTTCACCGCGCTCGAGCAGTCGCTGCCGATCACCGACGTCGCCGGCCGTGGGCGGGCCGCGCTGCTCGCCGGGCTCGCCGAGGCGGGCCGCAGCCAGTGGCGCGCGGCCGCCGACGATCTCGCCCGCGCCCGCGTCGCGCTGCCGCTGCTCGACGACTGGATCGGCTACCAGGAGGCGCGGGCGCGCTACTTCGCGCACGATCCGGCGGGCGCGCTCGCCCTCGCGCGCGCGGTCGACCCGGCGTCGATCGCCGGCACCGACGCCGCGCTGCTGATCGGCGACATCCTCCGCGGCGGCGACGACGTCGACGCGGTCATCACCCACTACCGCGGCTACCTCGACGCCCACCCGTCGGGCCCGCGCAAGTCGGAGGCGCGCTTCCGCCTGGCCGAGGCGCTCGACCGCGCCGGCGTCGCGTCGACGCTCGCCGAGCGGATCGCCATCTACCGCGCGATCACCGTCGAGGATCCGCTGTCGTCGTGGGCGACCAGGGCGCAGGCGCGGCTGACGGCGATCGGCGGTGCCGCCACCGCGCCGCTGTCGGCGACCGAGCTCATCGCGCGCGGCAAGGTCTACTTCGACGCCATGCGCAACCCGGAGGGCGAGGCCGACTTCGCCGCCGCGCTCGCCCGTCCCGAGATCACCGCCGCCGAGCGGTGCGTCGCCAGCTACCACCGCGCGCAGAGCCTGTTCAAGGCGCGCGATCGGGTCCACGCCGCGCCGCGCTTCGACGAGGCGATCGCCGCGTGCAAGGCCGCCGGCGACCACGACCTCGAGGTGCGCAGCGCCTACCAGGCCGGGCGCTCGTACGCCTACAACGGCGATCATTCGACGGCGCTCGCCCGCTATCAGGCCGCCGAGACGGCGGGGCCCGACAGCAGCTACGCCGACGACGCGCTGCTGCGCGAGGCCGAGGAGTACGCCGACCTCGGCGACGACGCCAAGGTCACGGCGGCGCTCGAGTCGCTGCCGGTCAAGTACCCGCAGGGCGACATGAAGGCGGAGGCGCTGTGGCGGCTCGGCTGGCGCGCCTACCGCGCCGGCGACGACGCCAGGGCGATCGGCTACTGGCGCCAGCAGATCGCGGCCGCGCCGATCGACGACAACTACTGGGCCGAGGGCCAGCCGCAGTACTGGATCGGCCGCGCCCAGGCGCTCGCCGGCGACGCCGCGGGCGCGGTCCGCTCGTGGGAGGACGCGGTCCGCACCTACCCGGTCAGCTACTACGCGATGCTCTCGCTCAACCGGCTGGCCGAGACGGCGCCCGCGCAGCACGACGCGCTGGTGGCCGAGATCAGCGCCGACCCGCCCGGCTTCGATCCGAAGGCGCCGGCCTTCCAGTTCAAGCCGCGCCCCGAGTACGCGACGCTCGCCTTCGCGCGGGCGACCGAGCTCATCCGCCTCGGCCTCGGCGATCCGGCCGACGCCGAGCTGCGCGGCCTCGGCCTCACGCCGCCGTCCGACAAGAAGCGCGTCGACGATCCGGATCGGATCGAGAAGCTGTGGGCGATGGCGTGGCTCTACGACCGCGCCGGCCGCTACTCGACGTCGCACTGGCCGACCCGCTGGCACATCCTCGACTACAAGCGGCAGTGGCCGGTCGGCGCCAACCGCGCGCGCTGGCGCATCGCGTACCCGCTCGCGTACTACCCGCTGCTGTCGGAGCAGGCGGCGAAGAACGGCGCGCCGGTCGCGATGCTGCAGGCGATCGTCCGCGAGGAGTCGGCGTTCGATCCGCTCACCGAGTCGTACGCGAACGCGGTCGGCCTGACCCAGATGATCCACTCGACGGCGACCCGGTTCGCCAAGGGCACCGGGATCGATCCGACCCGCGAGAACCTGCGCGACCCCGAGAAGAACGTGACGATCGGCAGCCGCTTCCTCGGCTTCCTGTTCACGCAGTGGAAGGGCTTCGCCCACCTGGTGCCGCCGTCGTACAACGCCGGCGAGGGCGCGGTGAAGCGGATGCTCAAGCTGCGCGGGACGTGGCCGGCCGACGAGTTCATCGAGGGCATCGTCGACGACCAGGCGCGCAACTACTCGAAGCGCGTGCTCGCCTCGTACTTCGCGTACACCTGGCTCGACGACGGGAAGGTGCCGGTCATGCCGAACACCATCCCGGCCGGCCTCATCCCGGCGCACTGACAACGGGCCGGCCGGGCCGCGGTCGCGCGAGCGCGCTCGTTGACTCGGTCGGCGCGGCGGGGGATGCTCGGCCTCCGACCCGAGCCGCAGCGCGATCTCCGTGAAGCTCTACCTGATCCGCCACGCCGACGCCGTCCCCGAGGACGTCGCCGGCAGCGATCACGAGCGCTGGCTGTCCTTGCGCGGGCGCGAGGCGGCGCGCGGGCTGGCCCGCCTGCTCCGCGATCAGGGCGTCGAGCTCGACGCGGTGGCGACGTCGCCCCTGCCGCGCGCGGTGCAGACCGCGGAGCTGGTCGCCGCCGGCCTCGACTACCTCGGCGCGGTGACGGTGGTGCCCTCGCTCGCGCCCGGCTGCCACCCGCGGCGCGCCGCCGAGCTGCTCGCGACGCTGGGCGGCGCGGTCGCGGTGGTCGGCCACGAGCCCGGCATCAGCGGGCTCGGCGCCTACGTGCTCGGCCGCCCCGCGTTCCCGCCGATGCGCACGGCGCAGTGCTGCGCGCTCGACCGCGGCGCGCCGACCTTCACCGCCCGCGCCGATCTCATGCAGGTCTCGGCCCTGTTCCTCGACGGATGAAGGGCCTCGATCCCGACCGGCGCCCCGACTGGGCGCGCTTCCTCGACGAGGGCGAGTGGCGCGCGTTCGTCGGCGCGCTCGACGCCGAGCTCGCGCGGCGCAGCCTGCCGTACCGCGTCGAGGACGGCGTGCTGTGGGCGCGCTGGGGCTCCGACGAGGACGAGGCGCTCGGCCTCACCAACCTCGCGCAGATGTGCCGGGCGGCCGGGCCCGACGCCTACGCCCAGGTGATCACGTCGCACTTCAGCGCGCTGGTCGCCGGCCGCGGCGACCGCGAGCTCGCCGGCCAGCTCGGCGCCGACCTCGCGCTGGCGCGGCCGCACCTGAAGCTGCGCCTCTACCCGCGCGACACCTTCGATCCGGCCAACGAGCAGTTCGTGCTGCGCGACACCGCCGACGACCTGACGGCGGTGCTCTGCTACGACCTGCCGTCGAACGTGGTGACGGTCGCCGCCGAGTCGCTCGGCCGGTGGGCGGTGGCGCCCGACGAGCTCTACTACCAGGCGCTCGCCAACCAGCGCCGCACCGAGCGCCACCCGATCGAGGACGTCGACGTCACCGGCGCGATGGTGAAGGCGATGACCGGCGAGTCGTTCTTCGTGGCATCGAACCTGATGCTGCTCGGCGACTTCCTCGGCGAGGAGCCGCCGTTCGGCGCGATCGCGGCGGTGCCGAACCGCCACACGCTCATCTGGCACGCGATCGTCGACCCGACCGCGCTGCGGGCGATCGACGCGATGGTGGTGATGGCGGCCAACCTGTGCGCCGAGGGCCCCGGCTCGATCTCGCCGCACCTCTACTGGTGGAAGGACGGCGCCCTGCGCACCCTGCCCACCCGCGAGACCGAGGAGCACTACGAGTTCGTGCCGCCCGACGACTTCGTCGACGAGGTCCTCGAGAAGCTCGCCGCCCGCGCCGAGATGAACTGACCGCCGCGCCGCCGCTCGGGCGCCGGCTCGCCAACCAACGCACCAACGCGGCCTGTCAGGTCGGTCCGACAGGATGCGCGCCGTGGCGGAGATCCTCTGGGGACCGTACGCCCTCGTGCTGCTCGTCGAGTAGGCGCGGGCGGCGCGGCGGGCTACTTCTTGAGGCGGCCGAAGAGGCCGCGCTTCTCGGCCTTGACGTCCTCGCCCATCTCGGTCGCGAGCTCGCGGAGGAGCTCGGACTGACGCTGCGAGAGCTTGGTCGGGATCTCGACCTTCCAGCGGACGACGTGGTCGCCGCGGCCCTGCTTGCCGACGCGCGGCACGCCCTGGCCCTTGCGGATGATGTGGTCGCCGGGCTGGGTGCCGGGCTTGATCTCGACCGTCGCCTTGCCCTCGCACCGGTCGTCGAGCGTGAAGACCTCGACCTCGCCGCCGAGGATCGCCTTCACGTAGCTGATCGGCACCTCGCTCAGCACGTCCTCGCCCTCGCGGTGGAACCGCTCGTCGCCGCGCACGTGGAGGACGACGTAGAGGTTGCCGGCGCCGCCGCCGCCGGGCGCGGTCTCGCCCTTGCCGGCAAGGCGCAAGGTCTGGCCGTCGTCGACGCCGGGCGGCACCGTCACCGTCAGCGTGCTCGCCTCGGGCTGCGTGCGCCGGCCGCCGCAGTCGGTGCAGGCCTCCTTGACCGTCTTGCCCTCGCCGCGGCAGCGCGGGCAGACGCTCTGCACCATGAAGAAGCCCTGGCTGTGCACCACCTGGCCGCGGCCGCTGCACGTCGAGCAGGTCTCGGGCTTGGTGCCGGCCTTGGCGCCGGTGCCGTGGCAGGTCGTGCACGGCACGTCGCGCGTCAGCTTCAGCTCCTTGCTCGCCCCCCACACCGCCTCGGCGAACTCGAGCTCGAGGTCGACCCGCAGGTCGGCGCCGCGCGCGCTGCGCCCGCCGCGCTGGCGGCCGCCGCCGAAGAAGTCGCCGAAGATGTCGCCGAACGCCGAGAAGATGTCCTCGACGCTCGAGAAACCGCCGGGCCCGCCGCCGCCGCCGCGCAGCCCGTCGTGGCCGAAGCGGTCGTAGCGCGCGCGCTGCTCCTCGTCGGACAGGACCTGGTAGGCGTGCGCCGCCTCCTTGAACTTGTCCTCGGCTTCCTTGTCACCCGGGTTGACGTCCGGGTGGTACTGCTTCGCGAGCTTGTAGTAGGCCTTCTTCAGGTCCGACGGGCTCACGTCCCGGGGGACACTGAGGACTTCGTAGAGGTCTCGCATGGCTCGTGAAAACCGCACCTTACGTAATGCGGCGTGACGGGCGTGTCAAGGTATGGTCGCGAGGTGGACGGGCTCGAGGTCGCGCGGCTCGCCCGCCAGATCGCCGAAGGTGCGCCGGATCCAGACGATTCCGCGCGCCGGGCCGAGCGCGTGCTCGCGTCCCTGGCCGGCGCCGGCCTCGCGCTGAGCGCGCTCCCGGAGGAGGCGCCGGCCATCCTCCGCCTGGCGTGTCGCCGCGCCCCCTACCTGGCCACACTCCTCGCGCGCGACCCGGCGAGGCTCGGTCGGGTCGCGGCCGATCCGTACCTGCGCCGCGAGAAGCCGGGGTCGGTGATCGCGGCCGAGGTGGCCTCGGCGTCGGCGGGCGCGGGGGAGCCGGCGGCGCTGTGCGCGGCGCTGCGCCGCTGCCGCGGCGACGAGCTGGTCCGGCTGGGCGCGCGCGAGCTGGCGATGGGGCTCGACACCGAGGTCGGCCGCGAGCTCGCCCACCTCGCCGATGCGTGCTTCGACGCGGCGATCGCCTTCCACGACGCGCGGCTGCGCGCGCGCTACGGCGCGCCCCGCTACCGCGACGACGCCGGCGGCGAGCGGGAGGCGGGGCTGTGCGT
Organism: Kofleriaceae bacterium; assembly: GCA_035546475.1. Lineage (GTDB taxonomy): Bacteria > Myxococcota_A > Polyangia > Haliangiales > Haliangiaceae > UBA2376. Next base: position 908 of record DASZXE010001085.1, on the reverse strand, counting down.
GATCGCGATGGGCAAGCACGGCGGCCTCGAGCTCAACTTCTCGTCGGACGTCGACGTCATCTACGTCTACACGTCCGACGCCGGCGAGGTCGGTGGGCTGTCGTTGCACGAGTACTTCGCGAAGCTGTGCACGGCGGTCACCCAGGCGCTCGCCGAGCCGACCGAGGACGACGTGGTCTTCCGCGTCGATCTGCGGCTGCGGCCCGAGGGGTCGCGCGGCGCGATCGCCAACTCGCTGGCGCAGGTCGAGCGGTACTACGAGACGTTCGGGCGGCCGTGGGAGCGGCAGGCGTGGATCAAGGCGCGGCCGTGCGCCGGCGACCGCGCGCTCGGCGACGAGGTGATGCGGACGCTCGCGTCGTTCGTCCACCCGCGCCACACGTCGCCCGCGATCATCGACGACGTGATGGCGCTCAACCGCCGGATCAAGGCGGAGCTCGATCGCGGGCCGCGCGCGGGCGTGGCCGCGGGCGCGGGGGCAGCCGCCGGCTTCGACGTCAAGAACGGCGTCGGCGGCATCCGCGAGATCGAGTTCTTCGTGCAGGCGCTGCAGCTCATCCACGCGGGCCGCAACCCGCAGCTCCGCGCGCGCGGCACCCTGGCGGCGCTCGACGCGCTGCTGTTCGCGGGCCTGGTCTCCGACGACGAGCACCACGCACTCCACCGCGCCTACCGGTGGCTGCGCCACGTCGAGCACCTCCTGCAGCTCGACGGCGGCCTGCAGACGCAGCGGCTGCCGCGCGACGCCGCCGGCCTCGGCGTCCTCGCGCGCCGGCTCGACCTCGCCGGCGAGGCCGCGCTCGAGCGCACGCTGGTCGAGACGACGGCGACGGTGGCGCGGCTGTTCGCGACGCTCGGCGATCCCGGCCCCGGCGACGACCAGGCGGCGATCGCCGCGCTCGGCCGCG
>DASZXE010001084.1:0-19685 GCA_035546475.1 Kofleriaceae bacterium | reverse complement strand
GTCCTCGCGCTGTTGGGCCCCGCGCTCGGCCTCGAGCGGCTCGGCCGCGCTGCCGCCGCGGGCACCGCGCTCGGCGCCGCCGTGTGGGCAGCCGGCTTCGCCGGCTGGCTGCCGCGCGCCGGCCTGACGCCGCCGGTCCGCCGGCAGGGCGCGGGCCACGCCGCCAGCGCGCTGACGACGCACCTCCTCTACGGCCTCCTCGCCGCGCTGCCCATCCACCTCGCCAACCGCGCCCTCGCCCGCCGCTGACCGCGAGCGCTGCTTCGCGCCGCCGGGCCGCTGCTATGCTCGGTCCGTGTCGCTCTTCTTCGAGGACGTGCTGGCGCTGCTCCGCGACGGCGGCGTGCAGTACGTCATCGTCGGCGGCACCGCCGTCATCGTCCATGGCGTGCCGCGGACGACGGCCGACCTCGACCTCGTCGTCGACCTCGACCCGGCCAACCTGCGGCGGCTGGTGGCGGCGATGATCCGCCTCGGCTACCGACCTCGCGTGCCGGTCGACCCGCACGAGCTGTGCGATCCGGCGCGCCGGCGCGAATGGGTCGAGGACAAGGGCATGCGCGCCTTCATCTTCCAGTGGCCCGGCCACCCGCTCGCCGACATCGACGTCCTGATCGACAGCCCGCTCGACTACGCGGAGCTCTCCCGCCACGCCGAACGACTCGATGCCGGTGGCCTCCACCTCCGCATCGCCAGCGTCGACGATCTCATCCGCATGAAGACCGCGGCGGCGCGCGAGCAGGACCTCGACGACGTCGACGCGCTGCGCCGGCTACAGGAGGCGACGCAAGGTGGCTGACTCGCATCGGCGCGCCGTGCGTCGCACCTACACCGTCGAGCAACTGCGCGCCTTCCGCGACGTTCCGGCGGAAGAGAAGCTCCGCTGGCTCGAGTCGATGCGTCGCCTGCTCGAGCGCTCGCTCACGCCCGAGAGGCTCGCCATCCTCCTGCGCTTCCGCCGCGGCGAGCTGTGAAGGTCAGCCGCCGAAGACCAGCTTCGCCAGGTGGCCGGTGGCGGCGGCGTTGAGGACCTGCTCGCGGCCGCCCAGGCACTCGCCGGCCACGAACACGAGCGGCAGCCGGAAGCCCTTGCTGTCGCGCCGCACCGCGGCCTGCGCGGCGGGGTCGTCCTCGAGCGACGCCAGCTTGTAGGGGATGCCGTTCACGTCGAGGATGTCGGTGAGCTTCGGCACGTCGCGCCGCTGCTTGTCCATGAAGTAGACGAGCACCGGCGCCACCTCGCCATGCGGCTTCGAGGCCGCCGCGGCCGCAGCCGGAGCCGCCACCGGCGTGGCCTCGGGCGCTGCCGCGCCCTCCGGCTTGTAGCCGCGCGCGAACGCCCGCCGGTCCTCCAGCTCCGCGGCCGGCGCCAGCGGCCGGCCGAGCGCGTCGTTCACCTTGCGGATGACGCTCACCACCGCGCCGTCGCGCTTGCCGAGCGCGCGCCAGCCGGCGTCGCGCAGCGGCGCCAGCCGGTCCGCCACCTCGCCCGCGACCCGGCCGGCCGCGTGCGCCACCCGGTCGACCGCTCGTTCGTTCATGTCGTTCGCCATCGCGCAGCTCCTCGGACAGCAGGCAGCAGATGCACGAAGGTCCGCGCGCCGGACCCGGCCGCGGACCTCCACGTCATTCGTGCGATCTCGGACGCAGGCTCAGTTGATCACCGTCAGCGACTTGCGGCCCGCCGGGATCGGCGGCCGCGCGTCGATCGCCGCGCCCTCGTCGAGCTCCGGCGCGGTCTGCACGATCGAGTTCTTCTTGCGCGTCTTCGCCGCCGCGCGCTTCGCGACCGCGAGCACGTGCTCGTGCGCCTCGTGCTCCGCCTTGGCGTGCGACCGCGTCACCGCCTCGACGAGCCGGCCCTTCCAGTACGACACCTTGCTGCGGCGCGCGCCGACCTCGTAGATGAGGTCCGCCGTCGTCGAGCCGCACTTGTGGGGCGCCTTGAAGAACGGGTGGTTCAGCTCCGGGTGCTTCGCCAGGAAGGCGCGCACCTCGTCGAGCGTCATGCCGACGTCGGCCAGCGCCTTGTCGACCTCGCGCTGCGCCGCCTGCTTCGCCTTGAAGAGCTGCATCTGCACGCGCGAGTAGACGTTCACCGCGCCGTCGCCGTTGGTCTCGATCGGCAGGAAGATCGCCTGCGGGTACAGCTCGGTGATGAACGACTGCACGCCGTCCGACACCGACGAGCTCGGCATGCAGCCGAACGGCTTCACCGACAGCGTCATGTTCACCTTCGAGTACGCCACGTTCTGGATCAGCTTGCCGACCTCCATGTGGCCCTCGCCGCCGCGCAGGTTGTTGTCGTAGAACGCGTGCGAGATCTCGGCGATCGCGTCCATGTCCGACAGGTGGTACTCGTGCAGGCCCAGCGCCTGCGAGACCACGCCGAACAGCGAGCGCAGCACCTTCTCGCCGGCCCACAGCGACGCCTGGCGCTTGCGCACGTCGACGCCCTCGAGCGAGAACTTCGAGCCGCCGCTGGCGTCCTTCTTCTTGTCGGTGCCGCGCAGGTCGGAGCGGTTCGCGGTGTCGTACTTGCCCTGCCACAGCATGTACATGAGCCAGGCGGTCACCACCTGGATCTCGACCTCGGCCCCCTCGCCCTCGAGGAAGCGCTGCAGGCCGTAGTTGCCGTCGCCCTCGGTGGTCATCGCCCAGAACTCGCCGATGATGCCGACCTTCGGCTTCACCTTCAGGCGGTCGACCTTGACCGCGCCGAGCTCGCGGCGCGCGCGGTAGAGCGCCTTCACCATCGAGCCGTTGGTCGCGAACGCCTCGGCGATCGTGCCCTTCGCCTTCTCGATCGCGCGGTCGGTCGAGCCCGGCTCCACCTCGTACGGGCGGATGCGGTAGCCGAGGACGTTGAGCGCGTCGCCGATCATGACGGCGCGGACCACGCCCCAGAAGAACTGCGGGTCCATCTTGAGGCCGATCTCGTCGCCGGTCGCCTGCTTGAGGCCACCGGTCTGCTGGAACAGCAGCACGCGGAAGCCCTCGAAGCCGGAGTCACGCAGCGCCTTCCGGTACTCGGTGACGTAGGTGCCGAACCGGCACGGGCCGCACGCGCCCGCCGTCACGAACACGTAGTTCTTGACGATGTCCTCGGTCTTCATGCCCTGCTCGCGCAGGCCGTCGAGGTACTTGATGAGGTTGCCGACCGTGAAGTAGGTCGGGTTGCACTGGCCGCGGTTGCCGTACTCGCGGCCGTACTGGAGCGCGTCGTTGTCCGGCACGTCCATCGCGAGGACCTTGTAGCCGATGCCGCGCAGCGCCGACTGGATGAACAGGTCGTGCGCCATCGTCAGGCCGCACACGAGGATCGTCGTGTGCGCGCGCTGCTTGGCGGTGAACTCGCGTGGCACCTCGTCGAACCACTGCTTCACCTGCTGGGTCGGCAGGCCGAGGCGGGCGCGCTCTTCCGCCTCGAACTTGGCCAGCTCGGCCTCGAGGTTCTCGATCGACAGGCCGTCAGTGGGCAGGTTTGCGGTCATGGCATTCCTCTTCTCTGGGGGACAGGATCCGGGGTCACAACGGGCTGGATTCGTTCAGGAATCGAAGGGCACCGCGAAAAACTTCGGCCATGTGCTGGCACGGATCTTGTGAAGATTTTTTCGCGGTGGCGTCGAAATCGCGGGTGAGTTCGATGGGATAGGAGGGTAGATCCTGTCCCCGGGTCAGCGGAGGACGTTGAGGGCGGCGGGGCGGGCCTTGCCCTTCGGCATCGACGCGGCGACGAGGTCGCGCGCGGCGGCGAGCTGGGCCTCGACCTGGTGGTCGGTGCGGCCGAGGCCGGCGAGCTGCTGCTGCAGCTTCTCGAGCAGCTCGAGCTTCTTGCGAGCCTTGGCGAGCTCGAGCTCCTTCAGCTTGTCGGCCTGATCCTCCAGCTTCTCGCGCAGGAGCATCAGGGTGTGGGCATAGGTCTTGACGCGGATCTTGATCGACCCCGACGGCTTGTTGGCGTCGATGTCGTGGAGCGCCGAGTAGGCCTTGCCGGCCGACGCGATGACGCTGTCGATGAGGCCGTAGGTCGGCGCGTCGTGGCCGCACTTGAACGACGACAGGTCCATCACGGCGACGTTCGGGTGGCGCGCCGCGAACTTCGCGGCCCACACCTTCTGCACCGAGTTGACCGAGTAGTTCTCCGGCCAGACGTCGCTCACGTCGCGCGGGTCGGAGATGTGCCCGAGCCGCAGGTCCTCGGCGAAGATCGGGTCGAGGTACTCGCGGTTCTTCGGGATCGACCGCATCGACAGGATCGGGTAGCCGAGCGCCTGGAACTCCTCGAGCACCGAGTGGTTGAGGCCCGGGTCGTTGTGGTACGGGCGGCCGATCATGAGGAGCGCCACGCGGTTCTCGCGCGTGATCTCCTCGAGCATCTCCTTGCCCTTCTCCTCCATCTGGCGGTCGAACTCGTCGAGCGCGCGGAAGGCCTGGTCGACCGCGAAGTCGTTCTCGTCCTCGGTGAGGCCGAGCAGCGGGCCCCACTCCTCGAACATCTGCCGCTTGCACATCAGCTTCTCGTTGAGCGTGACGGCGGTGTCGAGGTAGGTGATGCCGCGCTCGCCGAAGAAGTCGGTCTCCTTGGTGAACGCCGCGCGGATGACCTTCGGCGTGCCCGACACGACCGGGCACGACGCGGTGTCCATCGTGTTGACGTTGTACGTCGGCACGTGGGTCATCGCCGGGAAGAAGATGTAGTCGAGCGGCTTCTTCTCGTGGTGCTTGAACAGCAGGTTGTGGATGTGCGCCTGGCACACCTTCGACGGGTAGCAGGGGTCGACCGAGCCGTACTTGCAGCCGGCCTGCCACAGCTCCTCGCTGGTCTCGTCGGAGAAGACGACGTTGCGCGAGTCGAGCCCGATCGACTCGAAGTACGCCCGCCAGAACGGCGCCGTCGACCACAGGTTGAGGACGCGCGGGATGCCGACGCGGACCTCCTTGCGCTTCGCCGCCAGCTCCGGCGACGACCGGCGGAACGGCCGCTCGATCTCCTTGCGGAGGATGCGGCCGGTCAGCGTGCGCTTGACCGCGATGTCCCTGGTCGGCGCGCCGTCGGCCGGCATCGGCTCCGGCGTGAAGAAGCTCTTGAACGCCAGCTTGGCCTCGTAGTCGACCAGGTTGGGGTACTTCTTCATCCGCGACTGGCGGTCCTTGTTCAGCTTCTTCAGCGCGTCGAGGTTCTCGACGGTGCCCTTCTCGCAGGAGAAGCCGCTGATGTAGCGGGCCTTGTTGCCGTCGAGGGTCTCGGTGTCGATGAACGTGCGCGAGCAGTTGTTCGGGCAGAAGTTGCAGCGCGTCTCCTCGTTGTTCGTCGAGGTGAACTTGAGGTCGATCGCCTGATCGAGGCCGACGAAGACGGTCTTGCCCTTGCGCTTGGTGACGCGCAGCGCCTCGAAGGCGGCGCCGATCGCGCCGGCCTCGCCGCAGTGCGGGTGGAGGTAGACCTCGGCGTTGGGGACGCGCTTCTCGATGTAGTCGACCTGCGCCTTCAGCGCGGCGACGTTCTTCTGGGTGCCGCCCTGCAGCACGAAGACGCGGCCGAGCTCGCTCATGCGCGGGATCTGGACCACGTACTGCCAGACGTTCTTCGGCAGGACGAGCGCGAGGCCGGCGAGCAGCTCCTCCTTCGAGTAGCCCTCCTTCTGGAAGTTCACGCGGTCGCTGTCGAGGAAGACGGCGCAGCCGTAGCTGAACTTCGGCGCCAGGCGGGCCTGGAACGCGACCTCGGCGTACTGCTTGACCGGCAGGCCGAACTGGTCGGCCATCGCCTGCAGCAGCATGCCGTTGCCGGCCGAGCAGGAGTTGCTGAGCCGGAAGTTCTTCACGTCGCCGTTCTGCATGAACAGGACCTTGATGTCCTGCCCGCCGATGTCGCAGATGACGTCGACGTTGGGGAACCAGCGCTTGGCGCTCATCATGTGCGCCACGGTCTCGACGATGTTGGCGTCGGAGCCGAGCGAGGCGTGCAGCACGTCGCCGGCGTAGCCGGTGACGCCGAAGCCGGTCACCTCGATCTTCGCGCCCTGGGCCGTCGCCCAGTCGCGCATCTCCGCGAACATCTCCTTCATGTCCTGGATCGGGTTGCCCTTCGACAGCGTGTAGACCTTCTTGAGGATGGTCTCGTGCTCGTCGATGAGGACGCACTTCGACGACGTCGAGCCGCCGTCGAGGCCGATCACGCCGCGGTAGGTCTTGCCGGCCTCGAGCTTGGCGTCCTCGTAGTGGGGCGTCTGGTACTTGTCGACGAAGGCGATCCGCTGGGTGTCCTCCTCGACGAGCCCGGGCCCGGCCGACTCGCCGAGCTTGGCCTTGCGGCCGTTGGTGATGAAGTCCTTGAGCGGGTCGATGCCGCGGAAGACGCCGACGTGCGCGGGCTCGTGGATGCCGAACAGCACCGCGCCATACGCGGCGTAGAGGTCCGCGTTCTTGGGGACGAAGATGAGCTCCTCGATCGGCACGCTCTTGTCGTACTCGTAGCCGCGCTCGGCCCACGACTCGGGGATGCGCAGGCGCCAGCACTGCTGGAGGAACGGCAGGTAGGTGTTCGGCCCGCCGAGCAGGAGGACCTTGGCCTTGAGCGTGTTGCCGCGGGTGAGGACCGCGAGGTTCTGGCTGACGATGGCGTCGGCCAGCGAGTTCATGATCTCGTTGCGCGGGATGCCGGACTTGACGAGGTTGACGATGTCGGTCTCGGCGAAGACGCCGCACTTGGCGGCGACGTGGTGCAGCTTGGTCGGGTCGAACTGGAGGCCGGGGACCTCCTCGCGCGGCATGCCGACCTTCAGCACGCACTTGTCGATCGTGGCGCCGGTGCCGGACGCGCACTTGTCGTTCATCGAGGTCTGGGCGGTCTGATCGCCGGTCTCCTCGTTCTTCTTGAACATGATGATCTTGGCGTCCTGGCCGCCGAGCTCGATCACGCTGCCGACGTCGGGGTGGAGCTTCTCCACCGCCATGGTGACGGCGTTGACCTCCTGCACGAACTTCGCGCCGAGCTGCGGGGCGATCGGGCCGCCGCCGGAGCCGGTGATGAACAGCCGGAAGTCCTTGTCCTTGACGTCGGGGAACGCCTCCTTGATCAGCGTCAGCATCTCGAGGGTCTTCTCGGGCTGGCGCGTCTCGTGGCGCTCGTACTTGCTCCACAGGATCTCGAGCGTCTCCGGGTGGACCACGCACAGCTTCACGGTGGTGGAGCCGACGTCGACGCCGATGATGAGCTTCTGCGGGTGGGTCATCCGGTCCTCTGGATTTTCGGTCGCACGGGTCGGGCAAGCGGAGAGCCGCTCCCCTGACTGACGCGTCAGTCTAGTCATGGACTGACACGTCAGTCTAGTAACAATCGACAGCGAGATCGGATACTTGCAGGTCCGACCAATCCACCAACCTGCGTAGCGGGCTACGCAGCCTGGCTCCCGCGCCCCTCCCGGCGCCCCTCCGCCGCGACGGCGATCGTCCACGGCCTCACGGTGGTGACGCGCACCCCGGTCGACCTCGCGAGGACGGGCGTGCCGATCATCGACCCGTGGCAGCCCGCTTGAGGCCCCGAGCGCGCTCGGGCCGGGGGTTGTTCCGTGTGGAGATCGGGCTCGGAGTTCGCCCCGGGGCCGATCGATCGACGAGACGGTTGGCATGCTGGCCAACCCTGTGAGGCCCCGCGCGGAGACCCGGCGCCGGTTGCTCTGACCGAGATCGGTTCCCGGGTCCTCCTCGGGTTCGATCGATCGGCGCGAGGGGCCGGCGCGGACGGGTCAGGGGATGACGGTGCCGGGCTGGGCGGCGTCGACGGACCACTCGAACTTGTCGATGATGGCGGTCGAGTCGTAGAAGCCGTCGGAGGTGTCCCACAGGCCGATGCGCAGCGTGATCGTCTCGCCGCCCTTGACGTTGCCCTCGGTGACGAGCCAGCCGGTGCCGCCGCCCTCGCGGTTGTTGGCGCCGCAGTAGCCGTCCTCGCCGAAGGCCGCGGGGCTCGGCTCGGGGTTGAGGGTGTCGAGGCCGGTGCCGGTCAGCTCGTTCGTGCCGGTGCAGGTCGAGATGTTGCCGGCGGTCGAGCCGAAGTCGCAGCCGGTCGGCCCGTTGACGCACTGGCGGAAGAGGCCGGTGTCGCCGAAGCCGAGGTTCACGCCGACCGGGTACTTCTGGTTCGACGGCGAGGTGTAGACCGCGAGGTTCTTGTCGGCCGGGTTCGCCGGCTGGCCGTCCCACGCGGAGTCGAGCAGCACGACGAAGAAGTCGTTGAACGGGCTGCAGACCCACTCCGGGTACTCGGAGCTCATGAAGTTGACCGCGAGCCGGAACGACTTCGCGTTGGTCGGCGTCTTGATGCGCAGCTTCAGCATCACCGGATCGTTGGCGCCGGTGAGGTCGGGCTCGGGGCAGCCGGGCGCGTTCGGCAGGGTGCCGCCGTTGGCGGCGAGGAAGCCGGCCGGGAAGCCGCTCGAGCCGCCGAGCTCGTCGGCCTGCTGCGGATCGACGTAGCCCGGCGACGTCTGGCCGACCGCCGCGGCGGCGCCGGTCGACAGCACCGCGAACGAGGCGCCGCCCTGCACCTGCACGCCGCCGAAGGCGCTGCGGATCGAGCGCTGGCTCGCGTTGGGCGCGCCGGTGTCGTCGGCGCGGACCAGCGCGGCGTCGACGACGCCCCACGAGCCGTTGGTCGCCATCTGGCAGAGGTCGATCGCCTTCGCGTAGTCGAGCGCGTTGCCGCTGTTGCTGGCGAGGCCGGTGTCGCAGGCGGTGGCCGCCGACTCGTCGACCATGCCGTCGCAGTCGTCGTCGAGCGTGTTGTCGGAGACCTCGAACGCGCCGGGGTTGACGAGCGCGGGCTGATCGCAGCCGTCGGCGACCGAGTCGCAGCAGTCGCCGGCGCACGTCGTGTAGCCGTCGCCGTCGTCGTCGGTCATCTCGTCGACCTGACCGTTGCAGTTGTCGTCGACGTTGTTGCCGCAGATCTCGCCGTGCGGCACGACCTCGCCCTCGCACGCGCCCCAGTGGCCGGAGTCGTCGCACGTGTGCGTGCCGCCCGTGCACGCGCCGGTGCCGTTCGTCCCGCCGGGCCCGTCGTAGCAGGCGCCGGAGTCGCCGGGATGACAGGTGTCGCCCACGCCGTCGTCATCGCCGGTCGTGGGGCTGCTGGTGGGCCCGCACCCGCCGAGCGCCAGCATCGCGAACGCCGGCAGCGAGAGTGCGGTGACGAGGATCGCGAGCGAGGAGGTACGGCGCACGGCCGGACGGTCGCACGGGCCGGGGCGCGGCTCAATCGGGTTCATTTCGGCCGTGACCGGACTCGCTCCGGCGAGCCATCCTTGGCACCCGGCGTGCAGAACCAAGGTTCGGAGGAACCATGAGATCTCCCGGCCACCGAGACCATCCCGCGCACAAGGTCGTCGAGCAGCGCGGGCCCGGGCGCGTCCGCGTCGAGGTCGGCGGCGAGGTCGTCGCCGACTCGCAGGACGTGATCGCCGTCCACGAGGACGCCAACCCGATCCGCTACTACTTCCCGCGCACCGACGTGCGCATGGACCACCTGACGCCGACGGCGACGAGCTCGACGTGTCCGTACAAGGGGCGCGCGTCGTACTTCGCGGTGCGCGCGGGCGGCCAGGAGCTGAAGGACGCGGCGTGGAGCTACGAGGAGCCGTACGAGGAGCACCAGGGGCTCGCCGGCCGCATCGCGTTCTGGGACGACCGGTTCCCGGCGGGGGCGATCCGGCGCGCCGACGCCGCGCCGGCGGAGGGGCCCGCCGACGGCGCGCGATGACGACACGCGGCGGGCGGGGGAGCGCAGCGGCACGGGGAGCGCACCGGCCCGGATGCGCCGCGCGCCGGCGCACGCTGCGTGATCCGGCCGCTCGGCGCGGCGCTGTCGCTCGGGCTTCCCGGCGTGCGGCGCCGGCGTGCGGGTGACGACCGCGCTCGAGCGGGCCGGGCGGCGCGGCTCCTTCAGGCGCGTGTAAGGAGTCGGGGCCGCGGGTTGCGCGGGGGCGCTCGGGGTGCTTCCACGGAGGCATGCGGGCCGCGCTCCTCGTCGCCGTCGCCGTGATCTCCCTGGGCTCGCGCGCGGCGCGGGCGGAGCCGACAGCCGAGGCGGAGGCGTGGCGAGCGGGGCTCGTCGACCGGATCGTCGCCGACCTCGCGGCCGGCAAGCCGCTGGTCGTGCAGGTGCACGTGCCGCTCTGCGACAACGACGTCATCCCGTGCGGCAACGCGCGGCTCGGCGACGGCGACACGCCGGCGAGCAACCTCTACTGGGGCACGACCGAGGGCACCGCGGGCTGGTTCGGGCGGCGCGGCAGCGGGTGGAAGCAGGTGCTCGCCACCGACGGCGGCGCGGTCGGCCTCCCCGACGTCCTCGACCTGCGCGTGTGGCGGCGCGAGATCGTGACGCCGCGCGCGTGGCGGGCGCGCGGGGTGGCGGCGCGCTACCCGCTGTACGTCGTCGCGTTCGCGTGGCGCGGCGAGCAGATCGGCCGGGCGTTCGACCGCTACGCCGAGGACCTGTACGGGGTCGGCTCGACGACGATCGTGCTGCCCGACGGCACGCGGCTGGCGGCCGGCGGGGACGCGCACGTGGTCGCGTACGTCGGCCACAACCACCTGATGGACCTCGACGGGTACGACTGGCGCGGGCTGGCGGCGCGGGCCGATCCGCGGCCGCGCGGTGCGCTGGCGATCGCGTGCCACACGGCGGTGTACGTGCAGGACGTCGTGCCGGGGCCGAGCCGGGTGCCGCTGCTGTTCACCCGCGACTTCCTGCTGGCGTCGAGCGCCGCGCTCGAGGGAGCGGTGCTCGCGCTGGCGGCCGGCGGCGACTACGCGGCGATCCGGCGCGGCGGCGCGCAGGGCTACGCGACCGGCGGCGGCAAGACGCTGGCGCACGTGTTCGGCGCGTTCAGCAACCCCGCCGACCGTCGCTGGCGCACGCCCGGCTACTCGGAGGCGATCAACGCGCACGCGCTCCACCAGACCGACGCGAACTGACGCGGCCGTGGCGCGGGGGCCGGGCCTCTAGGTGCGCGTGAAGAAGCCGGTCGGCGCCTCGACGGTCGGCGAGTCGTTCTCGTCGTAGCAGGAGGCGGCGAAGTGGTAGTCGAAGCGGCCCGACGGCAGGCCCGCGAGATCGAAGGTGGCGTGGCCCCGGCCGTCGTCCTCGCCGGGGATGACCATGGTGGCGTCGCCGCCGACGAAGAGGAGCGGCTGGGCGGTGATGAAGGTGCCATCGACCGTCATCGTGTCGCCGTCGATGTTGACCTCGGTGATGCGGACCAGGCAGTCGGGGTCGGCCGGATCACCACAGGATGCGATGGCGAGGACGACCGCTGCGGGGAGGACGAACCGCATGCCGCGAGGGTAGCACCGCCCTGGAGCGGTCGCGGAAGAGTCGCGGTGGACCGCAGGCGCGGTTACCATCGAGCCATGAAGTTGGGGGACCGATGAAGATCGTGCCGGTGGCCGACGCGGCCGCGCGCGCCGACGAGGTGGCGAACGTGCTCGCGCAGGGCGGGCTGGCGTGCTTCCCGATGCGGGGCAGTTACCGGCTGGCGGCCGACGTGCAGTCGGAGGACGCGGTCAACCGGCTCATGCAGAGCAAGCGGCGCGCGAAGCACCACCCGTCGCTGGTGCTGGTGGCGAGCCTCGCCGTCGCCGGCGGCGTCGTCGGCGGCACCGGCTGGCGGCCGACGCGGCGGCTCGCCGACCGGCTGTGGCCGGGGCCGCTCACGATGGTGCTGCCGCCGAGCGACAAGCTGCCGGCGCGGGTGAGCAAGGTGCTCACGCGCGCGACCGGCCGGCTCGGCGTGCAGGTCCCCGACGATCCGCTGGCGCGCGCGATCCTCGATCGCTTCGGCGGCCCGCTGCTGCTGTCGAGCGCGAACCTCGAGCAGAAGCCGGGCGCCAGCTCCGGCAACGTGGTGCAGCAGCGCTTCGGCCGCACCGTCGACATCTGGATCGACGCCGGCGAGATGAAGCCCGGCCTGCCGTCGACGATCGTCGAGCTGACCGAGACCGCGTGGACGATCATCCGCGACGGCGCCGTCTCCCGCGCCGCCCTCGAGCGCGCCACCACCTGACGCCGCGTGCGGCGGTCACTCCTCGACGCGGGTGCCGACGAGGCCGGCGCGGTGGGCGTAGCCGACGATCTCCGCGATCGAGTGGGCGTTGAGCTTCTCCTTGATGCGCGCGACGTGGTTCGACACGGTGCTCGCGCGGAGGTCGAGCTCGGCCGCGATCTCGGTCACCGTGCTGCCCTGGAAGAGCAGCGTGAAGACCTGGTACTCGCGCGCGGTCAGCCGCGTGTGCGCCGGCCGGCCGTCGGCGGCCTCGTCGTCGAGGTAGAGCGGGATCGCCGCCCCCGACCAGGCGCGCCCGGCGTGCACCGCCCGGATCGCCGACAGCACCTCCTCGGGCGCGCGGTCCTTCGACAGGTAGGCCGCGGCCCCCTGCGCCACCATCCGCTCGGCGTACTGGTCCTCCGGGTACATCGACAGCATCACGACCTTGAGCCGCGGGTGCTCGGCGCGCAGCCGGCGCAGGACCTCGATGCCGCCGACCTTCGGCAGCGAGACGTCGAGGACGAGCACGTCCCAGTCGTCCTTGCCCTCGGCGAGCAGCACCCGCCGGCCGTCGTCGGCCTCGCCGACCACCGAGACGTCCGGCTCGCGATCGAGGAGCTGGCGCAGGCCGAGGCGGACCAGCGCGTGGTCGTCGGCGAGGAAGACGCGGATCGGCGGGCGGGTCACGACGACGCCCCCGCGGCCGCCGGCGCGCCTCCGCCGGCGGCGCCCGGGGCGGCGGCCGGGCGCGCCAGCGGGATCTCGACGACGATCGTCGTGCCGGCGCCGGGCCGGCTGTCGATCGTCAGGTCGCCGCCGAGCGCGTGGGCGCGCTCGCGCATGCCGATGAGCCCGGCGCCGCCGCGTGAATCGGCCGGCGCCTCCGGCGGCTCGAAGCCGCTGCCGTCGTCGCGCACGCGCAGCTCGAGCGCGCGGTCGGTGATGCGCACGCCGACGTCGATGCGCGTCGGCGACGCGTGGCGGAGCGCGTTGGTCAGCGACTCCTGCACGATGCGGAACGCGGCGATCGGCTGCTCGCCGGTCAGCGCGCTCTCGTCACCGTCGACTGCGAGGCGGACGTCGAGGCCGGTGCGCTCGCCGGTCTGCCGCACCAGCCACTCGAGCGCCGCCCGCAGGCCCTGATCGTCGAGCACCTTCGGCCGCAGGGTCGTCACGATGCCGCGCACGGTCGCGGTGATGCGGGCCTGCAGCCCCTCGAGCTCGGTCAGGTTGCGCGCGATCGCGCCGGGGTCGTCCTCGTAGCGGCGGCGGGTGAACGCCAGCGCGTAGCGCTGCGCCGCCAGCTCCTGGCCGAGCTCGTCGTGCAGCTCGCGCGACAGGGAGGCCCGCTCGTCCTCGCGCGCCGTCTCGAGGTGGGCGAGCAGGCGGCGCAGCTCGTGGGTGCGCTCGGTGACCTTGTCCTCGAGGTGATCGCAGTAGTCGCGCACCTCGGCCGACGCGCGCGCGAGCGCGAGCGACTGCAGGAACGTCTCGCGCAGCGCCAGGAAGAGCGTGTGGCCGGCGGCGACGCTGACGAGGATGACGGCCAGCAGGAACGACAGCATCATCGGCGCGTACGGCGAGCGAAGCTGCTCGGCGTGGACGGCGAGGATGCCGGCGACGTTGGCGACCGCCAGCACGAGCGTGAAGGCGACCCGCGGCCCCGGCCGCAGCGGCAGGCTGACGGTGACGAACGGGAAGACGTAGGTGAAGTAGAGCCACGGCCGGTCGGGCGCGCCCAGCCCCGACATGCCGATGCCGATCGCGAACAGGATCGCCGCCGCGATGACGATCAGCACCGCGAACGGGTAGCGCCGCAGGGGCGTCGCGTGGACGAGCACGAGGTAGAGGAGCGACAGGCCGATGATGAGTGCGCGCAGCACCGCGAACGTCCCGACCACGCCGGGCAGATCGCGGAAGATCCACGGATCGGTGGGCCACCAGAGCAGCGCGAAGACGCTCGACACCAGGAGCGCGAGGTCGCACTGGCTGGTCATGCGGCGCGCGCTGTACGCGGAGAACGCCTCCTCGTCGGCGGCGCTGGCGGCGGTGCGCCGCAGGCCGGGGATCGCCTCGCGCAGCGCGGCGACGATGCGAGCGATCGGGCGCGCCGGACGGGCCATGTCGATCGAGTAACACGGCCGCGCCGCACGATGGCTGTAACCGCGGAGGCGGAGCCGCGTATCGGGGTCACCCGCGTCGCTGACGACGCCCACCAGCGGAGGATCTCGTGAAGAAGAATGGCTCGCTCGCGTTCGTGTCCGTGCTCGTCGCTGCCGCCGCCGCGGCTCCCGCCCTCGCCCACGCCCACCCGGGCAGCGCCGCGCAGGCGTGCACCATCGCCACCGCCGGCGTCGGCCAGCCGGCGAACCTCGTGTGCAAGGACGTGGCCAGCGGCGAGACCACGCAGTCCGTCCACGTCGCGCCGACGGTCTCGGCCGCCGGCGGCGTCGGCGGCAACCTCACCCGCGCGGGCGACCGCGTGCTGGTCACCAACCAGGCCGGCGGCGCGACGATCTTCCGCGAGCACGACGGCCGCCTGACCGATCCGGTCGCCCTCGACACCGGCGGCGAGGGCTCGCTGTCGGGCTACCTCGACGACCGCGGCGCGTACGTGCTGACCGGCACGCGGCTGCTCTTCTTCCCGCACGGCTCGCGCACCGCGTCGTCGGCGCGGCCGCTGCTCGCCGCCGACGGCTCGGCGGCGCAGGTGACCCTGGCCGGGGGGCGCGCGTACGTGTCGGAGAAGAGCCGCTCGCTCGAGGCGTTCCGGCTGGCGGCGAACGGCAACCTCGCCGGCGCGGCGACCGCGGTCGCCGGCGTGCCGGCCGGCACGATCGTCGGCATCGCCGGGTCGCGCGGCGTCGCGGTGGCGCCGATCGCGCACCTGGCGACCAACTTCAACCAGTCGGCGATCTCCGTCGTCGGCGGCGCGGCGCAGCTCCAGCTCGTGCCGACCAAGGAGGTCGCGGCCTGCTGGGCGAAGAGCCAGGGCGACGAGGTCTGCGTGTCGAACCCGGGCAGCATGACGGTGTCGTGCGGGCGGGTCGGCGACGACGCGCTGGCCAGCTACACGAGCGCGGCGGCGAGCCCGACCGGCGACGCCATCTTCGACCTCGACCTGCGCGAGGATCTCGTCGCGATCCAGGCGACCGCGGCCGGCGCGCCGATGCTGCTGGTCTTCAGCCGCGACGACGACGACAGCGACTTCCTGTCGGCGGTCGATGCGTTCCCGGTCGGCACCGCGGCGGCCACCGGCGCGCTGCTCCTGCCCGGCATGCACCACTGACGGCCTGGCGCCCGCGCGCCGCGTGAAGGTCAGTGCAGCAGCACGCCGCGCAGCGCGACGTCGACGAGCTGCCGGGTCACGTGCGCGATCGGCTGGTCGAGCTCGTGGCTGACGCAGTGCTCGACGAGCCCGCGCACCAGCCCGAGCAGGGCCGCGGCGGTCGGCACCGGATCGCAGCGGCGCACGATGCCGAGCGCCATCCCCGCCTGCAACGACAGCGCGATCACCGATCGCACCTCGTCGTAGAAGGCCTGGAGCCGCGCCGCCGCCTCGGCGTCGGGTGTCCAGGTCGAGCTGAGCAGCACGATCGCCAGCGGCCGGTCGGCGACGATGAACTCGAGGATGCGGCCCAGGCTCTCGACGAGCTGCGCCTCGGGCGCCGACGCCTTCGCGCCGGTGTCGATGCGCACGATGCGTGTCCGCAGCTCGGACATCGCCTCGTCGAGCAGCGCGGCGAACACCGCCTCCTTGCTCTCGAAGTAGAGGTAGAACGTGCCGCGGGCGATCGCCGCCTTGTCGATGATCGCGCCGATCGACGCGCCGTGGTAGCCGGCCTCGGCGAACACCTGCTTGGCCGCCTCCAGGATCTGGCGGCGGCGCTCGGCGCGGGCGGCGGTGGCGCGATCGTCGTCGGCGCCGGCCGGGCGGGCCACGCTCAGCCGCCCTTCCGCGACTGGAACGCGACCACCATCTTCTCGATGCCGGAGCGCAGCGGCCGGTAGCGCACCTTGTCGTCGACGACGACCCCCTCGCTGGCGTGGCGCGCGATCTCGGCCTCGAGCGCCTGCGCGAAGCCCTGGTGATCGGCGTAGAGGTTGATCTCGTCGTAGACGCCGTGCGAGAGCGGCGTGAAGTTGGCGCTGCCGACGTCGACGACCCGGTGATCGATCACGACCGCCTTCGAGTGGACCATGCGCGGCACGTGCACGATCGTCAGGTTCGGCGGCGCGCCGGTCAGCTTGCGGATCAGCTCGCAGGTCGCGCGGTTGACGTTGCCGAGCACGTCGGCGCGGCCGGCGGTGACCAGGGTGACGTCGACGCCGCGGCTGGCGGCGCGCGCCATCGCGTAGGTGTAGCGGCGGTCGCCGAGGTACGCCATCTCGACGGTGAGCGAGGTCCGCGCGCTGTCGATCAGCGCCAGCCGGTGGGTCGCCATCGGGCAGGTCCGCTTGCGGTGCGCCGACCGGCTGTGGACGAGGAAGTCGATGCCGCGCGACGGATCGAACTCGTCGTCGCCGGCCATCCGCTCGGTGAGCCGCTGCACGTGGTCGGCGCCGTCGAGCTCGACCATCAGATCGAACCAGTCGTTCGTGTGGTTGTCGCCGATGCCCATCGAGCCGAGGCACATCCACTCGTCGTCGACGATGTAGAGCTTCGAGTGATCGAAGCGCTTGCGCTGGTGCTCGACGACGATGTTGGGGTGGGCGAGGACCGCCTGCGCGAGCCGGTTGGGCTTCTGCTTGAACGAGCCCTTGACCCGGAAGACCGCGCCCAGCACCCACGCCTGCACGCCGCGGACCGGATCGATCCGCTTGTGGAAGAAGCTCTGGCGGTTGCCGCCGGCGTACTCGTAGGCGGCCGCGATGCGGTCCTTGTGGATCGTCACCTGCACGCCGCGCTCGGCGGCGGCCAGCACCGCCTCGCCGAGCGTGTTGCCGGCCTCGTCGTCGCGCCAGAGGAAGGCGCGGATCTCGACCGAGCGGCGCGCGCTGCCGATCCGCTCGACGATGCGGCGGAACGCGGCGTCGCCGGAGCCGACCACGCGCGGGTTGTCGCCCGACGGCGCCGGCTGCGAGCCGGCCAGGAGGTCGACGCCGGCGGGCGGCAGCGCGGCCCGCCGAGGCCGACGGCGCGGCCACAGCGGTCGCGGGGCAGGCTTGGCTCGTCGGGCCATGAGCGAGGCTTGGTACCGCAGCGCCGACGACGGTGCAAGCCGCGCGATCGACGCGCCCCGACGAGCGCGCTTCGTCGAGCGCCGGCGGCGGTCGCGCCGCCGTGGCCGGACCACGCCGGGTGGCGGCCGCTACAGACGCGACGACAGCGCGAGGAACGGATAGGGCTTGACGTCGGTGGTGGTCGCGTCGGCGTCGCTGCAGCCGCCGTCGATGCACAGGCCTTGCTCGGTCTCGCGGACGGCGCCGAAGCCGAGGCCGGCGTCGAACGCCCACCGGGTCCCGACGAAGCGGCCGCCGACGAAGCCGAACCAGAAGCGGTCGGTGTCGTCGCTCGTCGTGTGGACCTCGGCGATGAGCTGGCGCCGGGTGCCGGTCGCGATCGACAGGCCGCCGGCGATCGGCAGCCGCTGGTCGTCGACGCCGGCGATCGCCTCGACATCGGCGGTGACGAGCGTGCGGCAGTCGTCGCCGGTGCAGATCGACGCGGAGACGCCGGGGACGAACAGGGTGACGTCGGCGCCGTCGTCGGCGACGTCGGCGGCGCCGGGGATGTTGTAGATCGAGGCGGTGACCGCGAGCGCCGCGCGGCGGCCGTGCCAGAGCTGGTACTTGCCGTTGAGGCCGAGGATGCCGACCAGGTTGTCGCTGTCGGCGTAGCCGACCACGCCGGCGCCGAGCGACAGCCGGCGGGTGAACGAGCGGTCGAGGCGCACGCTGCCGCCGGGCGCGAGCGGCATCTGCAAGGTCAAGGTCGTCGTGCCGGCGGGCGCCACCAGCGCGGTCGGCGCCAGGTAGCCGCGGTCGGCGACGCGGTCCTCGGCGACGCGGCGATCGATGCCGACGAGCTGCGTCTCGTCGCGGGCGACGGCCGGCGGCGGCGCGGCGGTGGCAGCGTCGCCCGCGCCGGGCGCATACGACGCCGACGGTGACGACGGCGACGACGGTGACGCGACCGCGTACGCGGGCACGTAGGCCACCGGCACGGCCTCGCCCGCGCCTGCGCCAGCGCCCGGGGGCGTCTGCGCGATCGCCGCGGCGGGACCCGCCACGACGACGAGGACGGAGAGCAGGCGGGGCCCGGGCAGCGGGAGGCGGGTCATGGGCAGGCTCCTTCAGCAACCGATGTGCCAGCGACGACTCGACGGTGCGAGCCTATCAACTACCGAGAATCGCGGACGGGCGATCATCGCGGGGCGGACGCCGTCGCGGAAATCCGAGGGCCGGCCGGTCGCCGGCGGCGCGGTTCCGAGGCGGTCGCCTCGGTGAGAGCCCGGAGCCGCTGCCGATGGCTCATCGAGATGGCGCACCGGCTGGACGCGGGCGCGCCGGCGGCGGTACCACGGGATCGATGAGCGAGGTGCGGCTCGACGGCCTGCGCAAGCTGTACGACGGACAGCGCGCCGGCCGCCCCGCCGTCGACCGGCTCGACCTCACCTTCGCGAGCGGCCACCTGGTCGTGCTGGTCGGCCCGTCGGGCTGCGGCAAGTCGACGACGCTGCGGATGGTCGCCGGCCTCGAGGAGCCGAGCGACGGTCGGGTCTGGATCGACGGCCGCGACGTCACGCGCGCGCCGCCGGCCGAGCGCGACATCGCGATGGTCTTCCAGAGCTACGCGCTCTACCCGCACATGACGGTGTACGACAACCTCGCGTTCGCGCTGCGCATCCGCAAGCGGCCCGAGGCGGAGATCCGGGCGCGCGTCGACGAGGTGGCGCGCGGCCTCGACATCCACCAGTACCTCGACCGGCGGCCGCGCGCGCTGTCGGGCGGCCAGCGGCAGCGGGTCGCGATCGGCCGCGCGGTCGTGCGCCAGCCGAAGGTCTTCCTGTTCGACGAGCCGCTGTCGAACCTCGACGCCAAGCTCCGCGGCGAGATGCGCCGCGAGATCGCCCGCATCCACCGGGCGGCCGGCGCGACGTCGCTGTACGTCACGCACGATCAGGTCGAGGCGATGACGCTCGCCGACCAGATCGTCGTGCTGCGCGACGGCACGCTGCAGCAGGTGGCGAGCCCGCTCGAGATCTACCGGCAGCCGGCGAACCGCTTCGTCGCCGGCTTCTTCGGCACGCCGACCATGAACTTCCTCGAGCTCGAGCGGGCGGGCGACGTCGCGCGCGCGGCGGGCGTCGAGCTGCCGCTGCCGGCGGCGATCGCGGCAGCGGCCGGCGCGCGGCTGGTCGCCGGGGCGCGGCCCGAGGACGTCGCGCTGGCGGCGGGGCCCGGGCGGGTCGCGATCGCCGGCCAGGTCGAGCTGCGCGAGGTGCTGGGCGCCGAGGCGGTGCTGCACGTGACGACGCCGGCGGGGCTGCTGACGGTGCGGGCCGACGCGCGGGAGGCGCACCCGATCGGCGACCCGATCACGCTCTACCTGGCGCCCGACGCGATGCACTGGTTCGACGGCACGACGGAGCGGCGGCTGTGATCTCGCGGCGCGGCGTGCTGCGGGGC
>DASZXE010001083.1:0-2277 GCA_035546475.1 Kofleriaceae bacterium | reverse complement strand
ATCTCGCTGACGATGTAGAGGCCGAGGCCGAGGCCGCGCACGTTGCGCGACGACGCCTCGCTGCCGCGCGCGTACGGATCGAAGATCGTCTGCAGGCGCTCGGCGCTGATCGGCTCGCGCGCGGTCGCGTTGGAGACGACCAGCACGCCGTCGAGGTCGTCGCCGCCGACCTCGACGCGGATCGGTGCGCCGGGGCGGCCGTACTGGCTCGCGTTGGCCAGCAGGTTGGCGATGACCTGCGACAGCCGGTCCGGGTCCCACACGCCGTCGATGTCGTGCTCGACCGCGAGCTGGATCTCCGCCGTCGACCGCGCGAGCGACAGCTCGTCGACGACCTGGCGGGCGATCTGCGTCAGCGACACCCGCCGGAGGACGACCGGGATGCCGCCGCCCAGCCGCGCGCGGGTGACGTCGAGGAGCTGATCGATCATCGACGTCATGCGGGTCGCCGCCGACCGCATGCGCCGGACCAGCGGGGCGAGGTCGGGCAGCTCGTCGCCGCGCATCTCGAGGACGGCGAGGCCGGTGGTCAGCGCGCCGAGCGGGTTGCGCAGGTCGTGGCTCGCGATGCCGATGAGCTGCTGCTGGAACGCCGCCATCCGGTCGCGGTCGGCCGCGACCTGGCGCGCGGCCGAGACGTCGGCGAACGAGGTCAGCCGCCCGAGCGCGACCGCGCCGTCGCTGAGCGGGACGGTCCACACGTTGAGCACGCGCGGGCCGCCGTCGACCTCGGCGACGAGGTCGACCGAGACGCCGCGCTCGACCGGCCACCAGCGCGCGCGCCAGGTCGCCTCGTCGAGTGGCTCGCCGTCGGCGCCGCGCCACGCGGTGAGCCGGTAGAGCGCGTGGAGGTCGCGGGCGCGGTCGATGCCCGGCAGCAGCGCGGCGGCCGCCGGGTTGACCATCCGCAGGATGCCGTCGACCTCGGTGACGACGATGCCGAACGGCGCGTGGGCGAACAGCGCGTCGAGCTGGGCGCGCGACTGCCGCTCGTTCTCGAAGCGGAGCGCGTTCTGCACCGCGAGGCTCGCGTACTCGATGCAGGTCGTGATCGTGTGGATGTCCTCGTCGGCGAACGGCCGCGAGCCGCGCTCGCGGGTGACGGTGACGACCCCCTGCACCGGCGCGAGGGTGGGGAACGGCAGGATGCCGAGGCCGCGCAGGCCGAAGCGCCGGATGAACGCGTGGTACGCGGGCGGCAGCGCGGCGAGGGCGTGCTCGTCGTCCTGGTAGCCGAGGACCGCCGGGTCGGCGATGCAGGCGATCGAGGCGAGCGCGGCGCCGCCGGGGCTGGCGCGGTGGCGCACGACGTTCATCTCCGGATAGACGCCGGGCAGGAGCATGACCGCGCAGCCGTCGCACAGGCGCTCGGTGAGCACGGTCGCCAGGACCTCGAGGATGCGGCGCATGTCGGTGCCCGCCGAGAACAGGGCGCGGCCGAGGTCGTTGATGGTGTCGAGGCGGGTCCGCTCGCGGTGGGCGGCGTCGGCGAGCTGCTTGTTGCGGAGGATGGCGTCGACGCGCGCGCGCAGCTCCTCGGGGACGAACGGGCGGGCGACGTAGTCGTTGGCGCCGGCGGTGAGGCCGGCGACGACGTCCTCGGTCTCGACCCGGGTGGCGGTGACGAGGATGATCGGCAGCGCGCGGGTCGCCTCGTGCGAGCGGACGAAGCGGCAGACCTCGTCGCCGCTCATGCCGGGCATCACCCAGTCGAGGAGCACGAGGTCGGGCAGCGAGCCGCCCTCGCCGAGTCGCTCGACGACCTCGGCGCCGTCCGCGAAGTGGACGAACTCGAACGCCGAGCCGAGCGAGCGCTCCGAGATCGAGCGCTCGGTAGGGCTGTCGTCGACGATCCAGACGACGGGGCGACGGTTGCCGTCAGGCACGCTCGGCGATCTCCTTCGCGACTCGGTCGAGGGGCACCGGACTGGCACCCAGCCCTGCCTCGAAGACGCAGCGAGGCATACCATAGACGATGCAGGAGGACGCGGCCTCGGTGATGAGCGAGCCTCCGCGTGCATGGATCGCGCGCGCGCCGGCCAGGCCGTCGTCGCCCATGCCGGTGAGGACCACGCCGAGGGCGCGCGCGCCGGCCGACCGGGCGCCGCTCTCGAACAGCTCGTCGACGGACGGGGTGTAGGGGCGGAGCGGCAACGCCGACACCCGCGCGATCAGGCGGCCCTCCTCGCGCTCGATGCGCAGGTGGCGGCCGCCGGGAGCGAGCACCGCCAGGCCGGGCTCGAGCGCCAGGCCGTCGTGGGCCTCGACGACGTGGAG
>DASZXE010001082.1:0-5985 GCA_035546475.1 Kofleriaceae bacterium | reverse complement strand
GCCCGCACCGTCGCCGGCCGCGAGGTCCGCGTGCTCTCGCTGTCGCGCCTCTGCCACCTGCGCTGGTCGTCGCCACGCCTGGTCGCGCCGCCGCCTCCGCCGGGCGGCGGCGCCGCGGTCAGCCTGCTCGGCGCCACCTGCTGCGAGGACGACGTCATCGCCGACGCCCGCGTCCCGGCCGACGCGGTCCCCGCCATCGGCGATCGGGTCGTGCTCGCCGCGGTCAGCGGCTACGCCGCCGCCTGGAACCGCGCGTTCGCCGGCATCCCGGCCGCGCGGGTCGTGCTCGTCTGATCCACGGCGCGCGGCCCGGTGCTATCGTCGCGACGTGCGTCGTGTCGGTGCCACCGTCCTCGCGGCCCTCGCGGCCGCCGGCGTCCCGCGCGCCGCCACCGCCGGCCCCGATCACGAGCCGCCGCCCGCGCCGTCCCCCGACGAGCTCGGTCCGCCGCCGCCGTCGATCCACCAGCTCGAGCTCGAGGCGCACCGCGGCGAGCCGCCCGCGATCCGCGTCCCCCCGCCGCCGCCAACCGCGGTGCCGGTCGAGGGCCCGCGCGCGATCGTCTACGGCTACTACCCGTACTGGGTCGCCGACCTCGCCAGCATCCGCTGGTCGACGCTGACCCACCTCGCCTGGTTCTCGATCGAGCTCGACGCCCAGGGCGCGGTGACCGCCGCCCACGGCTGGCCCGATCGCGTCACCGTCGACGCCGCCCACGCCGCCGGCGTCCGCGTCGATCTCACCTTCACGCTGTTCTCCGGCACCGACATCCTCGCGCTCACCCGCGATCCCGCGCGGCGCGCCGCCACGATCGCGACGATGATCGATCGCATGGAGGCCGGCGGCGCCGACGGCATCTCGATCGACTTCGAGGGCCTGATCGACGGCACCCGCGACCACTTCACGACGTTCGTCACCGAGCTGCGCGCCGCGCTCACCGCCCGCGGCCACCAGTCGGCGCAGATCTCGATCGCCGGCCCGTCGGTCAACTGGGCGGGCGCCGACGGCCTCCCGGAGTTCGATCTCCCCGCCCTGCTCCAGCAGGTCGACGTCTTCTTCGTGATGGGCTACGGCTACTTCTACGGCGGCTCGACGACGGCGGGGCCGATCGGCATCCTCGACGTCGACCCGACCTGGCGGGCGGCGACGAGCTGGTCGATGGAGCGCACGCTGGCCGAGTTCGCCAGCGAGGTCGGCCCCGACCTCCGCCACAAGATCGTTCATGGGATCCCATATTATGGCCGCGAATGGATCACCACCGACGACACCGTGGCCTCGCACGCCTCGAGCCACGTCGGCGCGGTGACCTACGGCGCGTCGGCCGACGACCTCGCCGGCGGGCGCACGCGCCGCTGGGATCCCGGCAGCGGCTCGCCCTGGTACGCGTGGCAGGTCTCGGGCCAGTGGCACCAGGTCTGGTACGACGACGCCGAGAGCCTCGCGCTCAAGTACCGGCTGATCGACGACGAGGGCCTGGGCGGCGCCGGCATCTGGGCGCTCAACTACGACAAGCCGCGCGGCGAGCTGTGGGACCTGCTGGGGACGACGTTCTCGCAGCCGCGGGCGACACCGCCGGGCAGCCGTGACGCCCCGCTGCCGATCGCGTCGTTCCCGTTCCACGACGAGCGCACGACCGTCGACGCGCCCGGCCACTGGTTCAACTACTACGCGTGCGCGCCGACCACGCCCGAGTACGGCCGCGAGTGGGTCTACCGGATCGACGCCTGCCAGCCCGGCCACCTCGAGGCGGCGGTGACGGACGACAACACGACCGACGTCGACGTCCACCTGCTCGACGCGCTCGACGAGCGCGCGTGCATCGCGCGCAGCGACAGCATGATCGCCGCCGACCTCGACCCGAAGACGTACTACCTCGTCGTCGACAGCTACGTGAAGGACCTCGTCCCCGCCGAGGGCCCGTTCGCGCTCGACGTCACGTTCACGCCGGCGCCCGGCACGTCGTGCCCGGTCGCGCCCACCTGCGACGGCGGCGACTGCGACCCGCCGCCCGACGACACCGACACCGACGCCGGAGGCTGCTGCTCGACCGGCGGCTCGACCGGCTCGTCGCCTCGCAGCTCGCTCGCCCCGCTCGCCCTCGCCGCGCTCGGCTCCGGCGTCGTCCGCCGCCGCCGCCGCCGCGTCACGGCGGCGTGACGCACAGGCCGAGCGTCCACCTCCGGAACATCCCACCGCCGGCGGCGTGATCGTCGACGGCCTCGAGGGTCCAGGTGCCGGCCGCCGCCTGACCGTTCCACACCGACAGCGGTGACTCGGGCCGGAAGGTGCCGGTGAGGGCCCCACCGATCGGGTCGGTGATCGCCCGCGGCGCGCCGTCGGCGAGCACCGTCGCGAGGTACCCGGTCGGATAGCAGCCGGTGCACGAGCCTCCGTTGTTGCTCGACACGCCCACGGTCGTGCCGGCGGGCGAGCTCACGCTCAGCTCGAGATCGTGCGCGGCCAGCGACTCGATCGCGTCGATGACGACCACCGCCCGGGCGACGGTGCCCGGGGTGTCGACGGTGACGGCGCTCGTGATGCCCGCCGGGTCGTTGTCCGGAATCAGCCGCTGCTCGTCCACCGACGAGCGCACGACGGCGAGCTGACCCGGTGCGCAGCCGAGCTCGAGCTGACATTGACTCGAGCAGCCGTCGCCGGACACCAGGTTCCGATCGTCGCAGGTCTCGCCATCGTCGACGATGCCGTCTCCGCAGGTGGCGACGCTGGACGGATCGATGCACAGCGCGAGGCTCCACGACGCGAGCTCGTCGTCGCCCGGATTGGTGCTCGCCACGCGCAGGAACCACGCCCCCTGCGCGGACTGGTTGGCGAGGGAGTAGGAGAGCCCGATCGACGGGCGATAGGAACCGGTGAACGGCGGCAGCGCGAGCTGCGGGACGCTCGTGATCGGCGTGGCCGCGTCATCGGTGAACGTGGTGCCCGCGAATGCCGCGCCGAAGCCCGGCACCGCCGACGCCAGCACCGGGTTGCCACCGCGCGGCGCGAGGAGGTGAAGGGTGAGGGAACGCGAGTCCGAGCCGGTCATGTCCACGGTCGCCATCACGCGGCGGACGACCCCGGCGATCGGGACGTCGATGCCGGTCGCGAGGCCGGGCTCGCGCGGCACGGTGCCCACCTCGTGGCTGGTGGCGACGAACGGCACCTCGCCGAAGGCGCAGGCGATGTCGGGGACGCAGGCGCGCGAGCAGCCGTCGCCCTCGTCCTTGTTGTGGTCGTCGCACAGCTCGCCGGGCTGCAGCCAGCCGTTGCCGCAGCCGTCGTCGAGCTCGCACTGGTTGTCGCAGCCATCGAGGTCACTCGTGTTGCCGTCGTCGCACTCCTCGTCGCCGGCCGGCACCCCGTCGCCGCAGTAGTTGCCCGGCTCGACGCAGACGAACAGCCGCCAGTCGTCGAGCTGACCCGCCACGTTGCCGTGGTCGAACGCGTGCAGCGTCCACGGGCCGTCCGCCTCGAGCCCGGTCAGGTCGGCGCCGACGTTCGCCGTCAGCGACTCCTCCGGCCGGAACCGCCCGGTGAACGGCGCCGGCGCGCCGATGACCGGCGAGAACGCGCCGTCGTCGAAGACGGTGTCGATCATGTCGGTGCCCGCGCCGCCGTTCCCCGTCGACAGCGTCCGCCGCGTCCCGTTCGGCGCGTCCAGGTAGAGGTCGATGTCGCTCATCGGCCGGTGCTCGAGCCGCGGGATGTAGACCCGCACCGACCGCACCGCCCCCACCTGGTTCACCCAGATCGGGCTGCGGGCGCCCGTCACCAGGTCGTGCGGCGGGATGAAGTTCTGGCTCGGGTCCTCGCCGGTCGCGAGCACCTGCCCCGGCGGACAGCCGAGGTCGACCTGGCACGACGACGAGCAGCCGTCGCCGGACACCGCGTTGTCGTCGTCGCACTCCTCGCCGGGGTCGCGGTTGCCGTCGCCGCAGCCGTCGGTCACCTGGCAGGTCCGCGTGCAGCCGTCGGTGTCGTCGTCGTTGGAGTCGTCGCACTCCTCCTCGGGATCGGTGTTGCCGTTGTGGCCGTCGCCGCACAGCGGCACCGCGTGGCTCGTGCACGCCAGCAGCGTCCACGCGTCGACCGAGCCGGTGTCGGTGGCCTCGCTCGCCGACACGCTCAGGCTCCACGGACCGCCGGCGAGCTGGCCGCGGAACCCGCCGCCGGCGCCCAGCGCCTGCTCCGCGCGGAACCGCCCCGTGAACGGCGCCGACGCGAACAAGACCGGCTCGAGCGCCGTGTCGTCGAGGAACGTCCGCGTGTAGTCGTGGCCGCTCCGCCCGTTGCCGGTCGACAGCTCGCGCGTGATCCCGCGCGGGCCGACCAGCGTCAGGTCGAGGTGGCCGTCGTAGCCCGACGCCACGTGGCCGAGGTAGACGGCCACCTTCGCCACGATCGCGTCCGACGTCACCGTCACCGTCGACGTCGAGGTCGCCTGGCCGACGATCGGCACCGGCATGCCGCTGGTCACCGCCACCAGCGTCTCGCCGGCGCCGCAGCCGAGGTCGAACCGGCAGCTCGGACTGCAGCCGTCGCCGCCGGCGACGTTGCCGTCGTCGCACTGCTCGTTCGCGTCGACGAGCCCGTGTCCGCAGGTGTGGGCGCAGACCGACGGCTCGCCGCCGCAGGCCCAGCCCGGCTGCAGCCGGCACGCGCCCGAGCAGCCGTCGCCGTCCGCCTGGTTGCCGCCGCCCTGGTCGCACGTCTCGAGGCCCGCGATGATCCCGTCGCCGCACACCGTCGTGCACGACGACGGCGACATCGCGCAGACCCAGCCCGGCTCGACGGTACACGCGGGGCCGCAGCCGTCGCCGCCGACCGCGTTCTGGTCGTCGCACGTCTCGGCGCCGCCGACCGTCCCGTTGCCGCAGCCGGACGGCAGGCAGGTCACGTCGCAGCCGTCGCCGTTGACCTGGTTGCCGTCGTCGCAGCCCTCGCCCTCCTGCAGGAAGCCGTCGCCGCAGCGAGGCAGCCGGCAGGCGGTCGTGCAGCCGTCGGTCTCGTCGTCGTTGCCGTCGTCGCAGCTCTCGCCGGCCTGCACGAAGCCGTCGCCGCACCGCGCGGTCGTGCACGCGGTCGTGCAGCCGTCGGCGTCGACGGCGTTGCCGTCGTCGCACTGCTCGCCGGGCTGCACGATGCCGTCGCCGCAGCGCGCGAACAGGCACGCCGTCGTGCACGTGTCGCCGTCGGAGGCGTTGCCGTCGTCGCACTCCTCGACGCCCTGCTCGACCACGCCGTCGCCGCACGCCGCCGGCCGGCACGTGTTGCGGCAGGCGTCGCCGTCGACCTGGTTGCCGTCGTCGCACTGCTCGACGCCGGCGTGGACGACGCCGTCGCCGCAGGACGCGAGCAGGCACGTCCGCAGGCAGCCGTCGGTGTCGACCAGGTTGCCGTCGTCGCACTGCTCGCCCGCCTGCACCAGGCCGTCGCCGCAGGTCGCGAGCCGGCACAGGTTCGTGCAGCCGTCGGTGTCGACGCCGTTGCCGTCGTCGCACGCCTCGCCCGCCTGCACGAAGCCGTCGCCGCACCGCGCGAACCGGCACGCGGTCGTGCAGGTGTCGACGTCCGAGCCGTTGCCGTCGTCGCAGTCCTCGACGCCGGCCTCGACGAGGCCGTCGCCGCAGCGCGCCGCCACGCACGCGCCCGTACACGCATCGGTGTCGTCGGCGTTGCCGTCGTCGCACGCCTCGACGCCCGCCTCGACGAGCCCGTCGCCGCAGCGCGCCGGCTCGCACGCGCTCGTGCACGCATCGGTGTCGTCGGCGTTACCGTCGTCGCACGCCTCGACGCCCGCCTCGACGAAGCCGTCGCCGCAGCGCGCCGGCTCGCACGCGCTCGTGCACGCCTCGGTGTCGTCGGCGTTGCCGTCATCGCACGCCTCGACGCCCGCCTCGACGACGCCGTCGCCGCAGGTCGCCGCGTGCCACGCG
The DNA here is from genome assembly GCA_035546475.1 of Kofleriaceae bacterium. Classification (GTDB taxonomy): domain Bacteria; phylum Myxococcota_A; class Polyangia; order Haliangiales; family Haliangiaceae; genus UBA2376. The sequence goes on along the minus strand of DASZXE010001082.1, from coordinate 48 downwards.
CTCGTGCACGCATCGGTGTCGTCGGCGTTGCCGTCGTCGCACGGCTCG
>DASZXE010001081.1:0-1826 GCA_035546475.1 Kofleriaceae bacterium | reverse complement strand
GACCTCCGGCGCGCCGGCGAGCGCGACCCAGGTCCACGACAGGAGATTGGCGGTCGTCTCGTGGCCGGCGAGCATGAGCGTCATGATCTCGTCGCGCAGCTCGCGGTCGCCGAGGCCGACGCCGTCGTCGTCCTTCGCCTCGAGCAGGATCGACAGCACGTCGCCGCGATCGGCCGCCCGCCGCCGCCGCTCGCCGATGATGCGCAGCACGACCTCGTCGAGCCGCGCGACCGCCGCCCGCAGCCGCCGGTTGCGCGGCAACGGCCACTCGTACGGCAGCGGCAGCGTGATCGACCCGATGATGTACTCCATCGCGACCGTCAGCGACTCGGCGACGGCGCGCGCAAGGCCGGCGAGGTCGGCGTCGAACAGCGTGCGGCCGACGATGTCGAGCGTGAGCGCCATCATCTCGGCGGCGAGGTCGATCCGCGCGCCCGGCCGCAGGCGATCGGCGGCGGCCGCCGCGCGCGCCGCCATCACGCCGCCGTAGCCGGCCATCCGCCGCGGCGCGAACGCGGGCGCCATCAGCTTGCGCTGCCGGCGGTGATCGCCACCCTCGGCGGTGAGCAGCCCGCGGCCGAGCAGCGGCCGCCCGAACTCGGCGAGCTGCCGCGTCTTGACGAACGCGTCCGCGTCGTCGACGAGGACCTGGTGCGCGAGCGGGTGCGAGCCGACGATCCAGGCGGTCCGCCAGGCGACGCGCAGCCGGGTGACGTCGGCCTGCATCACCGCGCGGTGGTGCAGGCCGAGCCGGTCGCGGCGCAGGTCGATCAGGCTGCCGACCAGCGGCAGCCCGGGGGCATCGGCGAGCGGGACGGGCGCGAACCGGGCGGCGTGCTGCATCGCGCTCACTTTGACCGAGATCGGCCCCTCGCGGCTGCGGGCGGCTCCGCTCGTTGCGGCGCTCGCGGTCCCCGGTCCAAACTCGACTCCCATGCTGGTCGGAACCGACGTCGATCGGGCCGTGCACCTCCTGCGCGCGGGCCGCCTGGTCGCGTTCCCGACCGAGACGGTCTACGGGCTGGGCGCCGATGCGTCGTCGCCGGCCGCGGTCGCCGCGATCTTCGCCGCCAAGGGCCGGCCGCGCGCGCACCCGGTCATCGTCCACCTGCCGTCGGCGGAGCACCTGCACGCGTGGGCGGCGGCGCCGGGGCCGACCGCGCGCGCGCTGGCGAGGCGCTTCTGGCCCGGGCCGCTCACGCTGATCTGCCGGCGCGGACCGCGCGTCCTCGACGACGTCACCGGCGGCGCGCCGACCGTCGGCCTCCGGGTGCCCAGCCACCCGCTCGCCCACGCGCTGCTCGAGCGGTTCGGCGGCGGCGTCGCGGCGCCGTCGGCCAACCGGTTCGGGCGCCTCAGCCCCACCACCGCCGCCGACGTCCTCGACGATCTCGGCGATCGCGTCGACTACGTGCTCGATGGCGGCGCCTGCCCGGTCGGCGTCGAGTCGACGATCGTCGACGTCAGCCACGACGACGCGCCCGCGCTCCTGCGCCCCGGCGGCATCGCCCGGGAGGAGCTCGAGGCGGCGCTCGGCCGGCCGCTCCGGCGCGGCTCGTCGACGCCGGCGCCCGGCACGCTGCCGTCGCACTACGCGCCGCGCACGCGCGTCGTCACCACCGCCGCCGCCTATCTCGACGCGACGCTGGCCGCGGTCGCCGCGACGCCGGGCAGCCGGGCCGCGGTGCTCGCGCCCGCGCACGTCGCCGAGCGCCTGCGGGGGCCGGCCGCCGTCGTCGAGGTGCGCGCGCTGCCCGACACCGCCGACGCGATGGCGCACGAGCTGTACGGCGCGCTGCGCGAGCTCGACCGGCTCGGCGTCGACG
>DASZXE010001080.1:0-3612 GCA_035546475.1 Kofleriaceae bacterium | reverse complement strand
CGCCGACGCGGCCGCGTGTGGCGCCGACCGCGACGCCGTCGCCGAGCTGCACGCCGCGATCGACGCCTGGCTCGCCGGCGGCGCGGCGGCCGCCGTCGACGCGGCCCTCGCCCGCCTGCGCGGCGCGCCGCCCTGACCTGGCGCGCGGGCCGGCGGCTACTGGACGACGATCGTCTCCTCGAAGACCGGCAGGTCGTTCGCGGCGTCGGGCGGCGTGACGTCGGGCGAGGCGCCGCCCGGCGCGGGCGGCGCGGGCGCGGGGTCGGCGGTCGGGGACGGCTCGTCGAGGATCTCGAGGAGGTCGTTGTCGCCGCCGGACTCGACCGCGGCCGCCTGCTCGCTCACGCTGTGCGGCTCGAGGCTCTCGCCGCCGTCGTCGGCGGGATCGTCGGGCGTGATCGCGCCGGCGCTCTTCGGCCAGTGCGGCCCGGCGGCGTGGGCGCCTCCGCAGGCTGCGAGCCCGAGGGCGAGCCCGAGGCCGAGCCCGAGGCCGAAGGCGACGGCGAGGGCACCCGGGATGCGCGCGAGAGGAGACCGGCCCACGCCGGTATCGTAGCAGACCGAGGCGCGGCCCTCGGAGGCGATCGGCGCGGCGGAGTCCGGCTCACGGCGCGTGTTACCGTCGCGCCGATGACGCTCGACGCCGGCCAGTCCGCTCCCTCGTTCACGCTGCCGTCCTCGGACGGCGGCACCCTCGCCCTCGACGACCTGCGCGGCTCGGTCGTGGTGCTCTACTTCTACCCGCGCGACAATACGCCGGGCTGCACCATCGAGGCGCAGGAGTTCCGCGACGCGCTGCCGGAGCTGAAGGCGCTCGGCGCGGTCGTCCTCGGCGTGAGCAAGGACTCGATCGAGTCGCACTGCAAGTTCCGCGACAAGTTCGGCCTGACGTTCCCGCTGCTGAGCGACGCGGACGGCTCGGTGCTGGCCGCGTACGGCGCGTGGGGCGAGAAGGTGCTGTACGGCAGGCCGATGACCGGGATCATCCGGTCGACGACGATCATCGATCGCGACGGCAAGGTGCTGCGCCACTTCCCGAAGGTGTCGGCGAAGGGGCACGCCGCGCAGGTGCTCGCCGCGGTGCGCGAGCTGGCGGGCGGCGCGTCCGGCGCGAAGGCCGCGCCCGCGAAGGCCGCTGCGAAGCCCGCGCCCGCGAAGGCCGCTACGAAGCCCGCGCCCGCGAAGAAGCCGGCCGCCAAGGCGACGCCTCCGAAGACGCCCGCCGCCGGGAAGCCGGCCGCCAGGGGCAAGCGCTGACCGCCGAGCCGCCGATGCGCCCTTCGCTCACCAGCGCCCTCGCCGCCTCGCTCCTCGCCGCCGCGGCCGCGTGCGGCGGCGCCGCCCACCCGCGCGCGCCGGAGCCGGAGTCCGGCCCCGATCTCTCGCCCGCGCTCGCGCCGATCGACTGGATGGTCGGCGACTGGGCCCACGACGGCGGCGACGAGCACTGGGTCGCCACCGCCGGCGTCCTCTACGGGGTCGCCTTCCACCCCGACGGCAGCTACGAGCTGATGATCGTCGACGACGCCGACCGCGACGCCGAGGGCAAGCCCGACGGCAAGCTCCGCCTCTACGCGATGCCGAACGGCGCGCCGCCGACGCTGTTCGCCGGCGCGAACGACACGCCGACCACCGTCGTGTTCGCGAACCCGCAGCACGACGATCCGACGTCGATCACGTACACGACCACGACCGGCGGCCTCACCGCCACGGTCGCCGGCCCGCACGGCAGCCAGGACCTGGAGCTGCACGCGGTCGACGGCACCAAGGCGCCCGACGCCGAGGCGGCCGACCTCGCGTTCGCGAAGGACACCGACGCCGACCGCGCGCGCGGCTGGGCGCGCTGGTTCGCCGACGACGGCGCCATGATCCGCGGCGACCGGCGCCTCGAGGGCCCGGCCGCGGCGCACGACGCGATCGCGCCGCTGCTCGCCAGCTCCGACCTCCTGTGGGCGCCGGTCTGGAGCCGCGCCTCCGCCGACGGCAAGCTCGCCGTCACCGTCGGCCGCGCGCGCATCGTCTCGCACGCCGCCGTCACCTGGCGCGGCAGCTACCTGACGCTGTGGCGCCACGATCCCGCCGGCTGGCGCGTCCTCGCCGACGTCGGCCGCGGCGAGAACCCGCTGTAGCGGCTACGCCTCGTCCTTGCCCGGCCGCACGATCACGAGCATCAGGATCAGCAGCACGACGCCGGCGACCTCCGACAGCGCGTCGACGTAGAGCATGTGGACCTGCCCGTGCTTCGTCGAGGCCCAGCCGAGGACCAGCGTCATGTACCAGATGGGCACGTTCGACAGCGACGCCAGCGCGTTGTACTTGGTCGCCACCGCGCCCTTGCCGATCACCGACAGCACGAAGCCGGTGAAGCAGCCGTAGGCGATGCCGCTGCCCAGGTTGTAGAGCAGGACGAAGATCGTGTAGGTCGCGGCGTTGCGCGGCGCCAGGCCCATGCCGGCGGCGAACGCGGCCAGGATGAGGCCCGACAGGATGTACGCCGTGCGGCGGCCGACGCCGTCGGACATCCAGCCGCCGAGCAACGAGCCGACGACGGCGACGAGGCCGCCGACCCAGCCGGTCATCGACACCAGCTCCGCCGACGCATTCCAGTTGGACGCCATCGCCGAGAACAGGCCGGAGGCGGCGGCCGAGCCGATCGGCAGGAACACGAGCAGCACGGCGATGATGCCGCGGCGAGACGCCAGCATCGACCACAGGTCCTTGCCGACCTCGGCGAGCGCGTGGCCGAAGCGGCGGAAGAAGGTGCCGACGTGGTCGACCCGGGTCTCCTCGGGCACCAGCGTCAGGATGTACTGGCAGGCGAGGCAGAGCCCGGCGGTGGCGAGGAACGCGACCTTGCTGGAGACGTGTTGCGCGAGGAGGAGGGCGACGCCTCCGCCGACACCCGACCCGCCGAGGTTGCCGGCCTGGAACCAGCCGGCGGCCCGGCCGCGCTCCTCGGGAGGCGTCGCGTGGGCCATCAGCCCCTCGACCGCCATGCCGAGCACGGTGATGGCGAGGCTGTTGAAGAAGACGAGGGCGCTGATCACGCCGAGCGACGGCGCGCGGATCGGCGTGAAGGCGATGCCGACGATCGTCGCGGTCGAGACCAGGTTCGACAGCGTGTACCAGCGCTTGCGCGTCAGGGTCACGTCGGCGACCGGCGACCAGAAGAACTTCCACGTGTGCGGCAAGAGGTTGAGCGCGACGAGCCCGGCGATCGTCGAGTCGGGCACGCGGCCCCAGAAGACGCCCCAGCGCGGCGGCATCAGGTTCGCCATGTAGAGCCCGCCGAACGACAGGTGCGGCGGGTTGCCGTACGCCAGCAGGTACGCGAGGGTCACGCTGACGAAGCCGCTGGTGACGCCGAACGGCAGGTAGAGCAGGCCCCACAGCCACGGCCGCACGTGCTTCGCTGGATGGGGATCCGGGTCGAAGGGGATCGGCTCGTCGTGGGCGGCGGTCACGCGGGCCGAGCATACATGCCCGTGCGCGCCGGGGTCAGCCGAGGGCGAGCGCGATCACGGCCGTCATCGCGAGGATGCTGGCGACGATGCCGAGGACGGCGAGCAGCTCGCCCGGCGGGCGCGGCCGCGCGCGCGTGATGCGGCCGAG
>DASZXE010001079.1:0-1710 GCA_035546475.1 Kofleriaceae bacterium | reverse complement strand
CCGATCGATCGACGAGAGGGTTGGCATTCTGGCCAACCCTGAAGGCTCCGAGAACCGGCGTCGCGCGGCCGGCGCGGCGCCGCGCCGGCACGCGGCCGGGCGAGACGCTATGCTGACGGCGATGCGAAGGATGCGCGCCTGGATCGCGGCCGCGACGCTGGCTCTGGCCGCGGGCGGCGCGCGCGCGGCCCACGCGGGCGACTGGGACTTCGCCTGGTCGGGGCAGATCGACGCCGACGCGCGCGACCTGTCGTCCGAGGACGCCGACGCGCGGGTGCAGGCGGTGAACGCGCTCGGCCGCTACGACGCGAGCCTCACCAAGGGCATCCTCCTGCCGCTGCTGAAGGACGACGACGACGAGGTCCGCCGCGCCGCCGCCCACGTGCTCGGCGCCGGCGGCGTGACCGAGGCGGTGCCGGCGCTCATCACCTGGCTCGGCGAGCCGGATCCGAAGATGAAGCTCGCCGCCGCCGACGCCCTCGGCCAGCTCGGCAGCCCGGACGCGGTGACGGCGCTCGTCCGCTCGCTCGGCGACGCCGACCACACCGTGCGGGCGAAGGCGGTGACCGCGCTCGGCGCGATCGGCGAGCGCGGCGACCACTCGGTCGTGGTGCCGCTGATCGCCCGGCTCGCCGACGACAAGGCCGACGTCAAGCGCGCCGCGATCGAGAAGCTGCAGGCGATCGGCGACCGCCGCGCGGTGGTCGCGCTGGTGGCCCTGTTCAACGACAGCTCGACCGAGGTGCAGAAGGCGGCGGTGGTCGCCGTCGGCAAGCTCGGCGACCCGGCGGCGATCCCGGCGGTCCACCGCCTCCTGTCGGCGCCGCAGCCGGAGGTGCGCGCGGTCGCGATCACGGCGCTCGGCGACCTCGCCGCCGGCGACGCGCTCGACGACCTCGTCGACCTGCTCGGTCCCGGCAGCGGCGAGCAGGGCCGGCGCGCCGCGGTCGCGCTCGGCCAGATCGCGAAGGCGGGCGATCCGGCGGTGGCGCCGGTGGCGCTGCGCGCGCTGGTGGCCGCCACCGAGGACCCCGGCGCGCGGCCGGGCGCGATCGAGGGCCTGCGCCTGACCGGCTCGGCGGCGGTGCCGGTGCTCGTCGACAACCTCGAGGGCCGGCAGCCCGGCGATCCGCGCACCGTCGTCGAGCTGCTCGCCGAGGTGGGCGACCCGCGGGCGACCACCGCGCTCGTCGACGAGCTCGACCGCGGCCGGGTGGCGGTCGCGACCACGATCGCGGCGCTCGCCCGCACCGGCGACGCGCGCGCGCTGGTGCCGGTGCTGCGGCTGGTCGGGACCGGCGACCCGGGCGTGCGCCGCGCCGCGATGACCGCGCTCGGCCCGCTGCTCGGCCACGATCCGCGCGCGGCCGACGCGCTGATCGAGCGGCTCACCGACGACGACGAGGAGCTGCGGGTGATGGCCGCCGAGTACCTCGGCCAGATCCGGGCGAAGCGAGCGGTGCCGGCGCTGGTGGCGATGATCGCGCCCAGCCAGCCGGAGCGGCTGCGCCACGCGGCGATCGACGCGCTCGGCGCGATCGGCGACGCCGGGGCGGCGCCCGGCCTGATCGGCATCCTGCGCGACGGCCCGCCCGAGCTCGGCTCGCCGGCGGCCGACGCGCTCAGCATGCTCGACGGCGACGGCCTCGCCGCGCAGCTCGCGCCGGTCGTCGACCAGCTCCGCGGGCCGGCGCGCGCGCACGCGGTGCG
>DASZXE010001078.1:0-2212 GCA_035546475.1 Kofleriaceae bacterium | reverse complement strand
CGCTCGCGCGAGCGATCGACAATGACGCGGGGTGTTCGGGGTCGCGTGTGGGGTGAGCGGTCTGCCTTCCGGCGGCGCCTGCGCTCATCCATCGAGCTGCTGGTCCATGTACGCTTCCGGCCATGGCGACGCCGAGGCTGGTCACGATCCCGTTCTCGCACTACTGCGAGAAGGCGCGCTGGGGGCTCGACCGCGCGCACGTCGCGTACCGCGAGGAGGGCCACCTGCCGCTGTTCGCCTGGCTGCCGGCCCTGCGCGCGGGCCGCGTGCGCACGGTGCCGTCGCTGGTGACCGACGGCGGTCCGCTCACCGACTCGACCGACATCCTGCGCTGGTGCGACCGGCGCGGCGGGGCGGCGCCGCTCTATCCGGACGGCGACGGCGCCGTCGACGTCACCGACCTCGAGGACCGGTTCGACGTCCGCTTCGGCCCGCACAGCCGCCGCATCGGCTACGGCTTCCTGCTGCCGGTGATCCGCGACGTCATCGACGACGCCGCCGACGTGCCGCGCCACGAGGTGCGGGTGACGCGGCTGCTCGCGCCGGCGGTGGCGGCGTTCATGCGGCGCAAGCTCAAGGTCACCCCGGCCGGCCTCGCCCGCTCGCGCGAGCGCTGCGAGGAGATCTTCGCCGAGGTCGAGCAGCGGCTCGCCGACGGGCGGCGCTACCTGTGCGGCGATCGCTTCACCGCGGCGGACCTGACGTTCGCGTCGCTCGCGGTGCCGCTGGTGATGCCGCCGGAGCTGTCGTCGTACGTGCCGATGGATCGCGTGCCGCCGGCGATGGCCGACGACGTCGAGCGCTGGCGCGCCACCGTCCCCGGCGCGTTCGCCCTGCGGCTCTACCGCGAGGAGCGCGGCGCGCCCGGCGCGACGCGCGTGCGCTGACGGCCGCGCGCGTCGGGCGCCGATTCGATGGTCGCGGCGCGTCGTTCGAGGTTACAACCGCTCCATGCGAAGCAGGCCGAGGCGCCGGGCGCACGGGGTTCCTCCCCGGGGCGGCTCGATCGAGAGTGGGACCGGGAGCTCGTCACGGCCGTCGAGGCCGGGGTGGCTGGTGGTGGCGCTGGTCGCGGTCGCGCTGGGCCTGTCGTGCGACCGGCGGCAGGAACCGATCCGGTTCGATCCGTCGGTGATGGCGAAGGCGCAGGAGCGCGGCGCCGAGGTGATGGCGCGCCCGGACGTCACCGCGGCGTTCAGCACCTTCCTCGATCGGCTGATCGCCGAGCCCCGGCTGGCGAGCGCCGCCTCGAAGCTGATGGCGGAGCTGCAGGCGGATCCGGTGCTCTCGCACGGCCTGACGGTGTTCGGCGACAGCCTCGCCAGCTCGCCGGCCGTGACGTCGGTCGCCGCCGCGATGGCGCGCGCGCACCCGGAGTGGAGCCCGGCGGACCTCGGCACCGCGTTCGGCCAGCGGGTCGAGGCCAACTGGGCGCGCATGCCGGCGGCGCGGGCGAGCGAGCTCTTCCTCGGCGTCTTCTCGCGCGCGTTCGACGGCCCCGACGCGGCGCGGTTCGTCGGCCATTTCCGGGAGCGCTTCGGCAGCGCGCTCCGCGGCTACGTCGAGTCCGACGCCGTCGAGCGGCGGTGGACCCGGCGCATCATCGAGCTCGGCGGCGGCAGCCGGCCGTCACCGTCGAAGGCCGCCGAGCTGCTGGTGGATCACCTGTGGAGCCTCGACCGGGTGGCGCCGATCCTGATCGCCTTCTTCGACGATCCCGAGGTCGTCCGCGCGTGCGCCGCGGCCGCCGCCGGCGCGCTCGAGCTCGACCACGTCCGCGCCGCGATCGTGAGCGCGGGCAAGGATGTCCTCGACGATCCGGAGGTCCAGCGGCGGGTGATGGCGATGATGCCGGTGCTGCTCGAGGAGGATCCGTCGCCCGAGCGGGTGCTCACCGCGGTGGGCGACGTGATGCAGACGCCCGCGATCGGGGCCGCCGTCGACAAGGTCGTCGCGGCGCTGCTCGCGGATCGCAAGGTGCAGGACGCGGGCGACCAGCTCCTCACCGACCTCGGCCACCAGCCGAAGGTCCACCAGCTCGCCGACCAGCTCCTCTACGACTGGTGACGGCCGATCACTTCGGCGCGTCGGGCGGCGCCGCGGCCTCGGGCGCCGACGGCGTCGCGATGGCCGCACCGACCTGACCGTGGTGCGGCGACGCGCTCGCCGGCGGGATCGCGTCGGGCGGCGGCGGCGCGCCGTGGGCCTCGGG
>DASZXE010001077.1:0-2296 GCA_035546475.1 Kofleriaceae bacterium | reverse complement strand
TGCGCGCCGCCGTCGGCGCGGCGCCGCCGCAGCCTGCCGCCAGCGCTCCCAGCGCGGCCGCCATCACGATCGCGAGGCTCGGGCGCGCCATCGTCACATCGACTCGAACGCGAACGTGTACGACCAGTCGAGCGACTTCGGCAGCGCGCCGAAATCGATCGCCTGCACCTTGGCGATGACGCACTGCTCGAGGTCCGGCGACGACAGGCTGTCCTCGAGGACCTTGACCCCGGTCGCCTTGCCGTCGGTGCCGATCACGAAGCCGAGCGCGACGTGGCCCTTGGCGTTCTTGTCGATCTTGCCGGCGTTGACGACGTCGGCGAGGCAGCGGGCCGCCGCCACCCGCTTGCGATCGAGCGCCTGCTTGATCTCGTCCATCCGCGTGACGTCGACCAGGTTCGGGTCGCCGCCCTCGTCGCCGCCGCCACCCGCCGTGTCGCCGCCGCCACCCTCGGCCTCGGTGTGGGTGGCCGGCTTCGAGCCGCCGCACGCGGCGGCGCCCACGGCCGCCAGGACCAGCACCATCGCAGTCTCGATCGCTCGCATCGCAATCCTCCCCGGCGCCCGATCAGGCGCCCTTGTTCAGGTGGCCGGCGATCACCAGCCGCTGGATCTCGCTGGTGCCCTCGTAGATCTCGGTGATCTTGGCGTCGCGGAAGTGCCGCTCGACGGGGAACTCGGTCACGTAGCCGTTGCCGCCGAAGATCTGGATGCCCTCGCGGGCGGCGCGGTTGGCGGCGTCGGAGGCGAACAGCTTCGCCATCGCCGCCTCCTTGCCGTACGGCTGCTTGTGGTCCTTGAGCCAGGCGGCGCGCAGGGTGAGCAGGCGCGCGGCGTCGAGGTCGGTCGCCATGTCGGCGAGCTTCCACTGGATGGCCTGGTGCTGCGCGATCGGCTTGCCGAACGTCTTGCGGGTCTGCGCGTAGGCGAGCGAGTCCTCGAGCGCGGCGCGGGCGATGCCGACCGCCTGCGCGGCGATGCCGATGCGGCCGCCGTCGAGCGTCGACATCGCGACCTTGAAGCCGCCGCCGACCTCGCCGAGGACCTGGCTGTCCGGAAGCCGGACATCGTCGAGGAAGATCTGGCACGACTTCGAGCCGCGGATGCCGAGCTTGTCGTCGGGCGGCCCGGTGCGGACCCCCTTGGCGTCCATCGGCAGGATGAAGGCGGTGATGCCGCGGTGGCCGGCGTCGCGGTCGTTCATGGTGAACAGCACGCAGACGTCGGCGACCGGGCCGTTGGTGATCCAGTTCTTGACGCCGTTGATGACCCAGTCGGCGCCGTCGCGGGTGGCGGTCGTGCGCTGGGCGGCGGCGTCGGAGCCGGCCTCGGGCTCCGACAGCGCGAAGCAGCCGAGCAGCTTGCCGGCGGCGAGCGGGGTCAGCCAGCGGCGCTTCTGCTCGTCGGTGCCGAACCGGTGGATCGGGTCGCAGACGAGCGAGTTGTTGACGCTCATGATGACGCCGGTCGACGCGCAGGCGCGCGACACCTCCTCCATCGCGAGCGCGTAGCTGACGTGGTCGAAGCCGGCGCCGCCCCACGCGTCGGGGATGGCGATGCCGAGGAAGCCGAGCTCGGCCATCCGCTTGACCAGCTCGGCCGGGTGGCGGTGGTCGCGGTCGATGGCGGCGGCCTGGGGGAGGACCTCGGCCTGGGCGAACTCGCGGGCCAGCTTCTGGACGGCGGCCTGATCGTCGGAGAGCGCGAACTGCATGGAGCCTCGCTGGAACGGAGACGGACGGAGACGGACGGAGACGGAGACGGAGACGGCAGCGGGAAGAGGGTGACGCGGAGAGGGGGCGGAGGCTACTTGCCGGTGAAGGCGGCGGGGCGCTTGCCGACGAAGGCGGTCATGCCCTCCTTCTGATCGGCGGACGCGAACAGGAGCCCGAAGCTCCGCTGCTCGAGGGCGAGCGCGGCGTCGAGCGGCATCGACTGGCCGGCATGGATGAGCCGCTTCGCCTCGGCGACCGCCAGCGGGCCGTTGGCGGCGATGCGCGCGGCGAGCTCGCGAACGCGGGTCATCAGCTCGGCCGCCGGCACGACCTGGTCGGCGAGCCCGATGCGGAGCGCCTCCGCCGCGCCGATGACGTCGCCGGTGAAGCAGAGCTCCTTGGCCTTGGCGACGCCGACCCGCCGCGGCAGCCGCTGCGTGCCGCCGAAGCCGGGGATGACGCCGAGCTTGACCTCCGGCTGGCCGAACTTCGCGTTGTCGGCGGCGATGATGAAGTCGCACGCGAGCGCCAGCTCGCAGCCGCCGCCGAGCGCGAAGCCGTTGACCGCGGCGATCCACGGC
>DASZXE010001076.1:0-8056 GCA_035546475.1 Kofleriaceae bacterium | reverse complement strand
GACAGCGGCGGCGGTGGCGGTGGTGGCTACGACGGTGGCGGTGGTCGTGGCGGCTACGGCGGCGGTGGCCGCGGTGGCCGGCGCGGCGGCTGATCGACGATCGTTCCGGCGACTGACCCGCACGAAGGCGGCTCCTCCGCGAGGAGGGCCGCCTTCTGGCGTTTCGGGCCGCGGAGTCGGTCAGTGCCAGCCCGGCGGCACGCGCGTCGCGAACCTCGCGCGCGGGCCCGCGCGCCGATCCGGACCCCGCGATCGTCCGTAACGAGAGCGCGGCGGGACTCGCCGCCCATCGATGACGACCGGGATGCGTCGTCGTCGCGCCCTCCCTCTGCCCAAGGAACACCCATGCGCAACCTCGCCCGTCTCGCGTGCGCGATCGCCCTCGCCTCGCTCGCCGCCTGCACCACCGACACCTCGACGACCGCCGCCCCGCTGTGCGGCATGGACTTCAGCGTCGACGTCACCGACGGCCCGAGCGCCGGCATGCACGTCGCCGGTCAGCTCCAGATCGCGATGGACCCGAACGGCGACGAGCTCGCCGGCTCGCTGATCCCGACCGGCGTCGCGGTCGACGACGACGCCGACCAGATCCCGGTCAGCGGCACCTACGACGGCAGCTCGGTGACGCTCCGCTTCGACACCGCGAACGGCACGATCGTCGGCACCGGCCCGTGGAACGGCCAGTGTACCCACGCGGCGCAGCTCAGCGGCAACGCGATGGGCCCCCGGCCCGGCGACGGCGGCCACTGGCTGGGCAGCATCACCGACGAGTGTCTGTTCGGCACCAAGTACTCGTGCGCCGCCGCGATCGCGCTCGAGGCCGGCAAGCGCGCCTGCTTCGCCGGCTGCAGCTACGCCGGCAACACCGACGCGCACTGCAATCAGACCTGCGGCACCGACAACTGACCCGCGGCCCGGGCTCCGCTCGGAGCTCAGGCGGCGACCGCGCGCAAGGTCGCGCTCGACGACGCCGCCGGATGCACGGCGGCGCGGCGGCGGCCGACGGCGAGCACCGCCGGCGCCACGACGAGCGCGGTGGAGAGGCAGCACAGCTCGCCGACGAGCGACGCGGTGCCGAACGCGCGGATCGCCTGGTTGTCCGAGACCAGCAGCGAGCCGTAGCCGATGATCGTCGTCAGCGAGCAGAGGAAGACCGCGCTGCCGCTGCCGCGCAGCGCCGCCAGCGCCGGATCGGGGCCGGCGGCCGCGCGTCGGTCGTGGACGAGGTTGATCGTGTAGTCGACGCCGAGGCCGAACGTGATCGGCAGCGCGACGAAGTCGAGGAACGTCACCCGCAGGCCGAGCACCGCGCAGGCGGCGACCATCGCGATCGAGCCCATCACCGTCGACGCGACGACCGCGAGCGCGCGGCGATCGAGCCCGACCAGCCCGCCGACCAGCAGCAGGAGGAGCCCGCCGACCCAGGCGAGCACGACCGGCGCGTCGCGGCGGATCGTCGACAGCACGTCGGCGTAGACCAGCGCGCCGCCCGCGATCACCGGCGGCCGACCGTCCGGCAGCCGGACCTCGCGCAGCTTCTCCGTGAAGCGGATCAGCTCGCGGCCGTCCCAGTCGTCGAGCTCGGGCGCCGGCCGCACGCCGATGACGAGGCCGAGCCGACCGTCGCGCTCGCGCAGGCGGTCGCCGATCGCCGGCGGCAGCGCGTCCGCCGTGATCGGCGCGACCCCGGCCGGCGGGCGCAGCTCGTCGATGGCGCCGGCCAGCTCCGGCTCCAGCTCGTCGGCGGGCACCTCGTCGAGCAGCGCCGACAGCGCGTGCAGCGTGTCGACCCGCGCCGCCTGATCGGCCGGCATCACGTCGAGGATCGACCGGATCGGGCCGACCACGTGCCGCGCCTGCGGCACGCCGTCGTCGAGCTCGCGCAGCGCGGCGACCACCGGCGCGACGTCGGCCGGAGCGTCGACCGCGACGAAGACCTGGCCGGCGCCGCCGAAGCCGCGGCCGAACGCCCGGTCGGTCGCCTGCCGCCAGCGATCGAGCTCGCGCGCCTCGCGCCCGTTCGACTGCAGCTTGTGCGAGTCGTACTCGAACGGGTCGCGCGCGACGAAGCGCCAGGCGACCACGCCGCCGGCGACGGCCAGCCCGGCCGCGCCCGCGACCACCAGCCCCGGCCGCCGGATGCGCAGCGCGCGGATCGCCAGCTCGCCGAGCCGCCCGCTGCGCGACGCCGGCACCACCGACGCCGCGTACGCCGTCACCAGCACCGGCAGCACCGTGAACGTCGCCAGCCAGCACAGCACCATGCCGACGCCGCCGATCACCGCGAAGTCGGCGAAGCCGCGGAAGCTGGTCGCCTCGAGGCCGCCGTACGCGATCGCCGCGCCGAGCGACGCGACCAGGGTCGGCGTCAGCCGCGACGCGATCGCGTCGGCCATCGCCTCGCGCGCGCCGGTCCGCCGGCGGACGTCGGTGTAGCGGCCGAGCAGCAGGATGCCCGCGTTGACGCCGTTGCCGGCGATGATCGCGCCGAGGAACGCGGTGGCCGCGTTCAGGTGGCCGACGGTGAACGCCGCGGTGCCGAACGACGCGAGGGTGCCGAGCGCGAGCGTCGCGCCGAGCGCCGTCACCAGCCGCAGGCTGCGCAGGAACCACCAGAGCGCGACGCCGACGAGGAGCGCCGTGATCAGGCTCGACAGCACCATGCCGCGCACGAGGCCGCGGTGCTCGGCGACGGTGGTCGCCGCGCCCGAGCAGAAGCCGACCTCGACGCCGGCGTGCGCCGCCAGCGCCGCCGTCCGCGCGCGCGCGAGCCCCGCCATCAGCGCCTCGCTCTTCGCCGCGTCGGTGCGCGCGAAGGCGGCCCGCACGATCACCACCTGCAGCGTGCCGTCGGCGCTGACCATGCCGGAACGGTCGAGGCCGGCCAGCGCGTCGCGCCGTTTCGCGAGCAGGTCGTCGAGCTGCCGCTTGCTCTCCTCGCGCGCCTTCGCGTCGTCGTCGTCGTCGAGGCTGATGTAGAGCGGATCGGCGGCCAGCTTCGCCCGGTCGATCGCCGCCGCGAGCGCGGTGCGCGCCTGCTCGAGCTGATCGAGCGGCACGAACAGGTGCGCGTGCGCCCGCAGGAACGCGCGGGTGTCGGCGTCGTCGTCCTCGACCTCGCCGACCAGCGACGCCGGCAGCGCGCGCGCCGCCGCCGCCAGCTCCTTCGCGGCCGCCGCCCGCGCGCCGGCATCCTCGCTCCGCACGACCACCAGCACCGCGTCCTGCACCGCCATCCGCTGCTCGAGCGCCCGCAGGTCGCGCACCGACCGCGCGCTGTCGGGCAGCAGGTGCGACAGATCCGCCTTCACCGGCAGCCGGGTCGCGACCAGCCACGCCGACGCCGCGAACACGGCCGCCGCGATCGCGATCACGGCCCTGCGGTGGCGGTCGAGCCAGGTCACGTAGCGGAACGCGAGCGCGAAGCGAGGCACGGGCACGGTCATGGTCCGACCAGCAAGGCAACCGCCGTGCCGCCGCCGGCTGCCGCTAACGGGCCGACTTCCTTCGCGCCCGGTGTCGGATCTTCCACGCCCCCGCCGATCGATGTCCGAGCGTCATCACGCTATCGTTCCATCCCAGATGGGTGAGCCGCTGCTGGCGATCCGCGACCTCGTGACCGAGTTCCGGACCGAACGAGGGGTCGTGCGGGCGGTGGATGGCGTCTCGTTCGAGATCCCGCGCCAGCGCACGCTCGGCGTGGTTGGCGAGTCCGGCTGCGGCAAGTCGGTCACCGCGCTGTCGGTCATGCGGCTCATCGCCAGCCCGCCCGGCCGCATCGCCGGCGGCGCGATCGTCTACGACGGCCAGGACCTGGTGAAGCTCGCCGAGCCGGCGATGCGCGCGATCCGCGGCAACCGGATCGCGATGATCTTCCAGGAGCCGATGACCTCGCTGAACCCGGTCTTCACCGTCGGCGATCAGGTCGCCGAGGCGGTCCGCCTCCACCAGAAGAAGCGGCGCAAGGAGGCGATGGCGGTCGCGATCGAGATGTTCCGGCTGGTCGGCATCCCGTCGCCCGACGAGCGCGTGCACGCCTACCCGCACCAGCTCTCCGGCGGCATGCGCCAGCGGGTGATGATCGCGATGGCGCTCGCGTGCAAGCCGGACCTGCTCATCGCCGACGAGCCGACCACCGCGCTCGACGTGACGATCCAGGCGCAGATCCTCGACCTCCTCCGCCAGCTCCAGCGCGACCTCGGCATGAGCATCATGCTCATCACCCACGACCTCGGCGTCGTCGCCGAGACGTGCGACGAGGTCGTCGTGATGTACGCCGGCCGCGTCGTCGAGCGCGCCGCCACCGCCGAGCTGTTCGCGGCGCCGCGCCACCACTACACCGCCGGCCTCCTGCGCTCGGTGCCGAGCTACACGCCGGCGCACGAGGAGCCGCCGCCCGCCGGCACCCGCCCGCGCCTGCGCGAGATCCCCGGCATGGTGCCGCCGCTGTACGCGCTGCCGGTCGGCTGCAAGTTCGCCGACCGCTGCCCGGCGGTGCAGCCGCTCTGCCGCGAGGTCGAGCCGCCGCTCGTCGAGCTCGGCCCCGGCCTGGTCCGCTGCCACTTCCCGGTGCCGGTGCCCGACACGGCGGCCGCGGCCGCGGCCGAGGCGGAGCCGACGTGAGCGCGGCGCCGCTGGTCCAGCTCGACGGCGTGTCGAAGCACTTCCACACCAAGGTCGCCTGGCCGCGCGGCGAGCAGGTGCCGCCGCACGTGCGCGTCTGGCGCGCGCTCACCCGCAAGCACGCCGTGCTGCGCGCGGTCGAGGACGTCTCGCTCGAGATCGCCGCCGGCGAGACCCTCGGCCTCGTCGGAGAATCCGGGTGCGGCAAGTCGACGCTGGGCCGCACCATCCTCCGCCTGCTCGATCCGACCGCCGGTACCATCCGCTTCGGCGGGACCGACCTCACGCGCCTCTCGCAGGCGTCGCTCCGGCCGCTGCGCCGCCGCATGCAGATGATCTTCCAGGACCCGTACGCGTCGCTCAACCCGCGGATGACGATCGGCGCCACGATCGCCGAGCCGATCACGATCCACGGCCTCGCGCCGGATCGCCGCGCGCGCGACGAGCGGGTGGCCGAGCTGCTGGCCCGCGTCGGCCTGCCCGCCGACGCCGCCCACCGCTACCCGCACGAGTTCTCCGGCGGCCAGCGCCAGCGGGTCGGCATCGCCCGCGCGCTCGCGGTGCGCCCCGAGTTCATCGTCTGCGACGAGCCGATCAGCGCGCTCGACGTCTCGATCCAGGCGCAGATCGTCAACCTGCTGCAGGACCTCCAGGACGCCGATCACCTGACGTACCTGTTCATCTCCCACGACCTCAAGATCGTGCAGCACATCTGCGATCGGGTCGCCGTCATGTACCTCGGCCGCGTCGTCGAGCTGGCGCCGTCGGCGACGCTCTACCGCGAGCCGCTCCACCCCTACACCAAGGCGCTCCTGTCCGCCGTGCCGGTCCTCGATCCCCGCGCCCGCCGCGTCCGCACCATCCTGCAGGGCGACGTCCCGTCGCCGCTGGCGCCGCCGCCCGGCTGCGCGTTCCACCCGCGCTGCCCGGTCGCCGACAAGCCGGCCGCGTGCACGACGATCGTCCCCGCCCTGCGCCTGAAGAAGAACGGCAGCCGGGTCGCCTGCCACGCGGTGCCGGACTGATGCAGCGCCTCGCCCAGCCCACCGGCGATCTCGAGCTGCGGCCGCTGCCGGCGGTGCTGCTCGACCTCCACGAGGCCGGCGTCACCGGCCGCTTCCTCGTCCGCCGCGATCGCGTCGTCAAGACCGTCGACCTGCTCGAGGGCTCGCTGCTCGCCGCGACCGCCGGCGACGACACGCTCGGCCACTTCCTCGTCGCCAGCGGCATCATCACCCAGTCGCAGCACCGCGACGCGGTCGCCTACGCGACCGATCACCACGCCTCGCTCGGCGAGGCGCTGATCGCGATGGGCCTGCTCACGCCCGACAAGCTCGACGCCCAGCTCACCGCGCAGACCCGCTACCGGCTGCTGTCGCCGCTGCGCTGGCCGGTCGGCGCCTGGCGCTTCGAGGAGCGCGACCTCGATCCGCGCGGCCTCAAGCTGCCGATCCCGGAGACGGTGCTGAACGGGCTGCGCGACACCGCCGCCGAGGGGCCGCCGCCGTCGCAGCTCCTCGCCGACACCGTGCTCGAGCTGACGCCGCGCGGCCGCCGCCTGCTGCCGCTCCTGAGCAGCGTCTTCGCCGCGCGGGTGGCGGACGACCTGCCGGAGGGCACGACGCCGCGCATCCTGATCGCGCAGGGGCTGCCGCCGGCGCTCGTCGACGCCATGGTGCTGACCGACTCGGTCCTGCCGGCGCTGCCGAAGGTCGGCCCCGCGCTGCTGATCGAGGCGGCGCGCGCCGCCACCGTCGAGCCGGAGGCCGAGCCGACGTCGGAGCTCTACCAGGAGCTGTTCGGCGGGCCGTCGATGCTGATCTCGGTGCCGGCCCTGATGGGCACCGCGCCGATCGATCCCGACGTCGGCCTGTCGCCGTTCGACAGCGACGACGACGACGAGCCGATCATCACGATCATCGAGGACGAGGCGCCGGTCGACGACGCCAGCCGGGTCGCCCGCGACGCGCTCACCGCCGAGGCGCACCGCCTGCACGACCTCGATCACTACGCGGTGCTGATGGTCGACCCGCACGCCGACGACCTGACGATCGCCGCGGCGCTGTCGGAGCGGACGAGCACCTTCTCGCGCGACTACTACGCGCGCTTCCAGCTCGGCGACGCCGGCGACCTGCTCGACGAGGTCCACGCCGCCTACGAGGCCGCGCGCGAGGTGCTGCTCGACGACGAGCGGCGCGCCGCCTACGACCGCGAGCTGGCCGGCGGCGACCTCGCCGACCGCGGGGGCGAGGTCGAGAAGCTGCGCGACGCCGGCCTCGAGCTGGTCCGGCGCGGCGCGTACGAGGTCGGCGCCAGCAAGCTCGAGGCGGCGCTCGCGCTGCGCGCCGACGATCCGGCGATCCTCGCCGCGCTCGGCTGGGCGACCTGGCACCGCGACGGCAAGACCGCCGACGCCGGCGACCTCGCCCGCTACTACCTCAACCGCGCGCTGCGCCGCGCGCCCAACCTCGGCCCGGCCAACGAGTACCTCGGCCTCGTCGAGCTGGCCCTCGGTGTCGACGAGCAGACCGCGCTCGACCACCTCGAGCGGGCGGCCCGCGCCGGCAACGCCGAGGCGCACGTGCTCGACGCGATCACGACCGTCTACCTGCGGCGCGCCCAGCCGCGCGGCCTCGAGCGGCTGTTCCGCCGGCTCCTGCGCGGCGGCGGCTCGCCGCAGGTGCAGGGCCCGGTCTGGCACCGCCTCGGCGTGCTGTACGCCGACCACCTCGACGACCCGGCGCAGGCGCGCACCGCGTTCGGCCAGGCGGCGCGGCTCGGCCACACCGTGCGGCCGCCGCGCCGCATCCCGTCGAACCGCCCGGCCGGCCCGACCGACGCCGAGTTCGTCGCGCTCTCCCTGCGCATCGCCGCCGGCGACGACCGCCCCGGCGACCGCGAGCTGTACGACGAGCTGCGCCCGCGCACGCTGCCGCGCGCGACGTCGACGATGACGTCGGCCCTGTGGAACCAGCTCCGCCACCCGCTCGACGAGCCGGACCTCGGCGCGCTCGCCGAGCTGCTCGCGCCGGCCGCCCACGTGCTGCACCCGATCACGCTGGCCGACCTCGGCGTCGATCCGTCGGCGCGGATGACCGACGAGACCCTGCCGCCCGCCTTCGCCGCGCAGCAGGCGTACATCGCCGGCCTGCTCGGCCTGCCGCGGGTGCCGGTCCACGCGCACCCCGACTTCGGCGACGAGGTCCACGTCGGCGCGTGCGCGCAGCTCACGCTGCTCGCCGGCGACGACGCGCTGACCGCGCCGGACCGGCCCGACCTCGGCTTCCGCATCGCGCGGGCGACGACGTACCTGTGGCCGGGGCGCGCGATCGGCGGGTCGCGGCCGGCGCGCGTGCTGCGGGCGCTCTTCCTCGCGCTGGCCCGCGAGGTCGGAGGCAGCGGCGCGGGCGCCGGGGGCGGCAGCCCGGCGGTC
>DASZXE010001075.1:0-21832 GCA_035546475.1 Kofleriaceae bacterium | reverse complement strand
TACCCACGTGGGTAACTGCCCCTCTGGCACCCATCGTCCTCGACCCCTTCGCCGCCGGCCGCCGGCCGCGAGAGCTGGAGGCTCCTCCCGCGCAAAGTACCCACGTGGGTAATTCCCTCGCCAGGCACCATCGCCCTCGGCCCCTTCGCCGCCACTGCCGGCCGCGAGACCTGGGGCGGCCTCCCGCGCAAAGTACCCACGTGGGTAATTCCCCCGCCAGGCACCATCGCCCTCGGCCCCTTCGCCGCCACTGCCGGCCGCGAGAGCTTGGGGGAGCCCCTCCGCGCGAAGTACCCACGTGGGTAACTCCCCGCGAGGCACCCATCGACCTCGACCGCTTCGCCGCCTGCCGCCGGCCGCGAGAGCTGGGCGTCCTCCCGCGCAAAGTACCCACGTGGGTAATTCCCCCGCCTGGCACCCATCGCCCGCGACCGCTTCGCCGCCACTGCCGGCCGCGAGAGCTGGGGGCTCCTCCCGCGCAAAGTACTCACGTGGGTACTTCCCCCGCCTGGCACCATCGCCCCTCGGCCCCTTCGCCGCCACTGCCGGCCGCGAGAGCTGGGCTCCTCCCGCGCAAAGTACCCACGTGGGTAATTTCCCCCGCCAGGGCCCCATCGCCCTCGGCCCCTTCGCCGCCATTGCCGGCCGCGAGAGCTGGGGGCTCCTCCCGCGCAGAGTACCCACGTGGGTAATTCCCCCGCCAGGGCCCCATCGCCCGCGACCGCTTCGCCGCCACCGCCGGCGGCGAGAGGCGGGCTCCTCCCGCGCAGAGTACCCATGTGGGTGATTCCGCCGCCAGGGACCGATCGCCCTCGAGGTGGGTGGGTGCAGCGGCGGCGCGGGGGGCGCGTAGGATGGAGCGGTGAAGCCGCCGCGCGCCGTCGTCTACATGGCCGCGAGCGCGTTCGGCTTCTCGGTGATGAGCATGCTGGTCAAGGTCGCGACCGCGCGGCTGCCGACCGGCGAGATCGTGCTCGCACGCGGCGTCGTGACGTTCGTCGCGTCGTACGCGATGGTGCGCCACGCGCGGCTGTCGCCGTGGGGCACGAACCGCAGAGGGCTCGCGCTGCGCGGGCTGCTCGGCTTCGGCGGCCTGTCGTTCTACTACCTGTCGCTCGCGCACCTCCCGCTCGCCGACGCGACCACGATCCAGAACGCGACGCCGCTCGTCACGTCGCTGCTCGCGTGGTGGCTGCTGCGCGAGGAGGTCGGCTGGTCGACGGCGTTCGCGATCGTCTGCGGCATCGCCGGCGTCGGGCTGGTCGTGCAGCCGAGCAGCGGGCGGCTCGAGACGTTCGGCGTCGCCGTCGCGTTCGGGGGCACCGCCTGCTCGGCGGTCGCGTACGTGACGGTGCGCCAGCTCGCGCGCACGGAGCACCCGCTGGTGATCGTCTGGTACTTCCCGCTCGTCGCGACGCCGCTGGTCGTGCCGTGGGCGGTCGCCACCTGGCAGACGCCGACCGCGCGCGAGTGGCTGCTGCTGGTTGCGATCGGCCTCGCGACCCAGGCCGGCCAGGTCTTCTTGACGCTGGCGCTCGCGATCGAGCGCGCTGGCCGCGTCACCTCGGTCGGCTACCTCCAGATCGCCTTCGCGATGGGCTGGCAATGGCTCGTCTTCGCCCAGCCGCCGACCCTGTGGACCATCGCCGGCGCCTCCCTCATCGTCCTCGGCACCACCGCCATCACCCTCACCGCTCCCCGTCGCTCACCCTGATCGTTCGCTGCAACCTCACGCCGCGGCCCGCAGGTGCGCCTCGCACCCAAGGTCCTTCGGGCGGCGGAACTTGCACGCGGCGAGGACGGCAAGCAGGACGGTGACGATCGCGGACGGGCGGGCTTCGGTACCGTCGGGGGCGACGTACTACTCCATTGGACTCAGCCGCACTCGCTTGCGGGTCAGTCCGGGATTTCGTCGATGCCCACGTCGGCCGCGCCCTGGGGGCGGACGTCGCCGTCCACGTCGGTCATCGCCTCCTGGGCGAGGCCGGTCGAGGTGCCCTTGCCCTTGGCGAAGCTGTTCGACTTGATGTGGTAGTCGCGGCCGGCAGCGTTCACGAACTGGAGATCCGTCGTGCTCGGGATCAGCATGTTGCCGTCGGCAGTGCCCAGGCGTCCCATCGGATCGTCCGGGCCGTACAGGACGTGATCGTACGTGCAGGTGCCCGAGACCCGCAGCTTGGTCGCGTCGCCGGTCAGGATGGTGTTGCGCACCGTGAGCCCCGCCACCCGGCAATCGAGACCATCGGCCTGCGAGTCGGCCGCGTGGTTGGCGATGATCGTGTTGGGCTCGATCACGCTGTCGGTTCCGATCATGGAACCCACGAACATCGCGCCAACGTCCATCCCGGCGGGCCCGCTGGTCCCGTTGCCGGCAATCACATCGTTGACGACGACGGCACGGCCGCGACGAAGGGACAGGCCCCCGCCGCCGTTGCCGCCGATGTAACTGTCCCGGATGACGAACATACACGCGCCGACCAGGAGCCCGAGGCCGGTGTTGCTGTCGATCTGCACGTCCTCGAGGTCAAGCGCGGAGTCATCGAGGCACGTGACGCCAGTGGAACCACCACCGGTCGCCCCCGTGACCACCAGGTGTTCCATGCGCACGTTGGCCCCGCTGCTGATCACCAGGACATCGCCGGCACCGCTCCGCTCGATCGTGCTGCGGTCGAGCCCCGATGGCGGTGCGCCGTGCACGACCACCGTACGAGCGTCGACGACAACCTCCGCGGGCCATGCGTAGTCGCCCACTGTCATCAGGCTGATGAAGCGCCGGTTGGCCGTGGGATCACCAGCTGTAGGCGGCGTCACCGTGAGAGCCCGCGCCAGGCTCCCGCAAGGAGTGGCGCGGACCGTACAGGTGTTGGCCTGGCTGTCATCGCCCTCGGGCCGCACGAAGAGTACCTGTCCCGCGGGTGCGCAGGCCCGCTGTCGCAAAAGCCGCTGTCACATTCGCTGTCGGCATGACAGCGAGCGTCCGCATCGACGGACACGGCGTCGTCGTCCGGCATGGCGTCGACGACGTCGTCATCGGGGACATCGGGCCGGAGGGGAACTTGCACGCGGCCACGAGCACCGCGGCCGCGATCCATGACCGGCGGACTGGCTTGCCGTCGAAGAGGTGCATGCCGCGCCCATCGACCGCGTGGTCCGGCGGTTGCGTCCTCCCGGCCGCGAGGTTCACGGCACCTCGTCGGCTCCGATGTCGGCCGGCGAGGTGCGCGGATCGCCGTCGTAGTCGACCGACGCCGGCGTGGCGGGATCGGCGGCGCCGAGGAGCAAGCTCGGCGGGTTCGCGTTCGTGTTGATGTGGAAGTCGTCGACGATGGCTCCGTTGGCATTGACCAGACCGATCTCGGCGGCCGTCAGCGAGCGGTCCATCACGCCCGCCGGGCCGCCCATCGGGCCGAAGACGGTGTAGCTGTGCGTGCAATTGGCTCCGGTCGTCTCGGCCGGACCGGTGTTGCTGTGGATCAGGTTGTTGCGGGCGGTGATCGCGATGTCGCCCGCGCACACGACGCCACCGCCACCGTTCTTCATGATCGTGTTGAACTCGAACGTGTTCGGCGTGGCGTCGGGGTTGAGCGTCAGGCCACCGTTCGCGCCGTTCATGATGATGAACGAGTTGGAGACGGAGAAGTGTCCATCGACCAGGCGGGCGCCGCCCATCGTGTTGCCGGAGAGGACCGAACGCGAGATGTCGATGACGCAGTTGCCCGCGTCGACGCCGCGGTCGGCGCAGTCGAAGACACCGACGTGGCGGAGCGTCAACGTGGCGTTCTGGCACTTGATGCCGTCCGCATTGGCGCCGCCGGCGGCGTCACGCACGGTGAGCCCCTCGATGATGACCGCGCCCCCCATCACGTCCACCACCTGGTTGCCGGTGGGGCGATCGAGCGTCGCCCCGGTGGCGCGGATCTCCACGTCCTTGTTGATGGCGAGCGCCGCGGGGAGCGAGTAGTGGCTCGCGTCCGCCGCGATCAGCATGTACTTGCGCGTGGCGGTGACGAGCGACATGCCGTGGATCGGCGAGCCGCACTTGTCGTCGAGCGTGCATCCGGCGTTGTCGGCCGCGCCGTGCTGGACGTAGACGACGTCCTCCTCGGCGACGCACTGGCCGGCCTCGCACCAGTCGCTGTCGCACTCGGAGTCGGAGGTGCAGGCGCGGCAGGTGTGGTCGGTCGCGCAGACGGGCGCGGCGGGGTCGGTGCACTGGGCGCTCTGCGTGTTGTCGTTGTCCTCGCAGTCGACGCAGACGTCGTTCTGGCAGGTCTGGTCTGCGGTGCACAGGGACGGGTTCTCGAGGCAGCCCTGGACGGCGTCGATCGGGTGCGCGTCGATGTCGGTGCAGGAGGGGCCGTCGCAGAAGTTGGGGTTGTCGGTCTTGCAGCCGGCGGCCGGGGCGGCGAGGAGGAGCGCGGCGGCCAGGGTCAGGCGAGTGGGTGACATGGCGACCTCGAGGCTGGGCGGAGGCTAGAAGGCGCCGGCGAGGCCGACGTAGGCGCCGGTGGCGGTGGCGGCCGCGACCGGCGTGGCGCGGTGGTGCTTGCCGCCGCGGGTCAGGAGGTAGACGCCGCCGGCGACGACCGCGACGCCGACGCCGGCCGTGATGATGCCGGGCACCTGCGTCGACGTGTACGTCTGCTTGTCGGGCGCGCACGCCGAGGCGTCGCTGCCCTTCTCGCAGCGCGGATCGAGGAGGATGAGCGCCGCGCCGCCGATGACGGCCGCGCCGCCGACGCCGAGCGCCGCGTAGGCGAGGCCGTGGCCGCCGCCGCCACCGCCGCCGCCGCCGCCGATCGGCGAGAGCTGGACGTCGAGCGGGCTCTCGGCGTCGTTCTTGATCTCGACCTTGCGGGTGACGGTCTCGTGGCCGGTGAGCTCGACCGTGATCGTGTGCGGGCCCTCGCGCAGGCCGCGGGTGAGCGGGCTGGTGCCGACCTTCTCGCCGTCGACGAGGATGGTGGCGCCCGCCGGGCGGGTCACGATCGCCAGGCGGCCGGTGCCGGAGCCGGCCGCCGAGAACAGGAGGCGGGCCAGCTCCTCGAGCTTGGGCGCGAGGGTGTCGTTGCGGCAGTCGTTGCAGAAGAGGCTCTGGGCGGCGATCGGCGCGCCGCCGGGCCCGTAGAGCCAGCCGGTGATCTTGATGCGATCGCCGCCGGCCGAGGCGGGGCTGTCGCGATCGACCTCGACCATGACGAAGAGCAGGCCGTCGAGCTTGCCGGCGGCGACGTGCGGCTGGCCGCACGCCTGGTCGGCGAGGATGAAGCAGTTGACGATCGCCGTGATGTGATCGGCGGCGAGCGCGGCGGTGCCGACCTTGACGTCGGCGTGGCCGTTGGCGGTGAGCCAGGGGGCGAGGTCGGTCTCGACCAGCGGTTGCTTGGCCTCGTCGCCGCCGGCGACCAGGCCGAAGGCGCCGGCGTGCGCGACGCGGATCCCGCCGGCGAACCAGAGCAGGAACAGCCACACGACCGCGCGAGACCAGCGGGTGACGGATGCGCTCACCATGCGGGCCGATGATACATGCCCACGCGGCGGTGACCACGTTACGGCGGTCGCAAGGACCGCGTGCGCCGGCGCACGCTCGCGGGCCGGCCCGATCCGCGGCATGCTGCGGCGGTGTCGGGTCCGGAGCTGATCGAGACCGAGGGCGTGCCGATCCGCGCCTGGGTGCACGGCGTCCAGCTCGAGAAGGCCGCGCGCCGGCAGCTCGAGAACGTCGCCCGGCTGCCGATCGTCTTCCACCACGTGGCGGCGATGCCCGATGTCCACTGGGGCGTCGGCGCGACGGTCGGCAGCGTGATCCCGACGGAGAAGGCGATCATCCCGGCGGCGGTCGGCGTCGACATCGGCTGCGGCATGATGGCGATGGAGACGTCGCTCACCGCGTCGGACCTGCCCGACAACCTGCACGCGCTGCGGACCGCGATCGAGCGCGCGGTGCCGCACGGCCGCACCGACAACGGCGGCCGGCGCGACCGCGGCGCCTGGCGCGAGCTGCCGCCGGCGGTGGCCGCCGCCTGGGAGGAGCTGGCGCCCGCGTACGGCGAGCTCGCCGACAAGCACCCGAAGCTCGGCCGCGGCAACGACCTCGAGCACCTCGGCACGCTCGGCACCGGCAACCACTTCATCGAGGTCTGCCTCGACGAGCGCGACCACGTCTGGCTGATGCTGCACTCGGGGTCGCGCGGGGTCGGCAACCGGATCGGCACCTACTTCATCGAGCTGGCGAAGCGCGACCTGCGGCGCGCGATCAAGGACCTGCCCGACAAGGACCTGGCCTACTTCCGCGAGGGCAACCCGCACTTCGACGACTACGTGCGCGCCGTCGAGTGGGCGCAGCGCTACGCCGCCCGCAACCGCGCCCTGATGATGGACGCGGTGGCGGCGGCGACCGCGGCCGGCGTGCGGCCGTTCACGCCGGGCGAGCTGGTCGTCAACTGCCACCACAACTACGTCGCGCGCGAGCACCACTACGGCCGCGATGTCTTCGTCACCCGCAAGGGCGCGGTGCGCGCGCGGGTCGGCGACCTCGGCATCATCCCCGGGTCGATGGGCGCGAAGAGCTACATCGTGCGGGGCAAGGGCAACCCGGCGAGCTTCATGTCGTGCAGCCACGGCGCGGGGCGCGCGATGAGCCGCGGCGACGCGAAGCGGCGGTTCTCGGTCGCCGACCACGCGGCGGCGACCGCCGGCATCGAGTGCCGCAAGGACGCCGACGTCATCGACGAGACGCCGATGGCCTACAAGCCGATCGACGCGGTGATGGCGGCGCAGGACGACCTCGTCGAGGTCGTCCACACGCTGCACCAGGTGGTCTGCGTCAAGGGCTGAGCTATCGTCCGGGCATGCAGGCCTGGCAACGACTGTTCGCGGCGGGGGCGGCGCTGGCGGCGCTGGCGATCGCGGCCGGCGCGTTCGGCGCCCACGCGCTGAAGAAGCGGCTCGACGCCGACATGCTGGCGATCTTCGAGACCGGCGCCCGCTACCACCTGTTCGGCGCGCTCGGCGTGATGGCGATCGCGCTGGCCGCCGCCCACGGCGTGCGCGCGGTGACGCCCGGCTGGGTCGTCGCCGCCGGCACGCTCGTCTTCGCGGGGACGCTCTACGCGCTCGCGCTCACCGGCGCCCGCTGGTGGGGGGCCATCACGCCGATCGGCGGCACCGCGATGCTGGTCGGCTTCGCCTGGGTCGCGATCGCGGCGTTCACCGCCCGCTGACGTCAGGCGCCGACGATCGAGATGGCGTGCTCGACGCCGGCGGCCTGGAGGGCGTCGCGGGCGCGCAGCAGCATGGCGGTGCCGGCGGCGCCCTGGTCGGAGGCGTCGGTCCACGGGCGCAGGTGGAGGACGAGCTTGTCGCGCGCGATCTCGGCCAGCTCGAGGCTCGGGCGCGGCTCGGCGTGGACGCGGTCGTCGGCCATGATGGCGCCCTCGATCAGCTCGGCGACCTTGTGGAGGTCGGCGGTCGGCGCGACCTCGACGCGGAGGTCGATGCGGCGGCGGCCGAGGACGGTCAGGTTCTCGATCGGCGCGGTGATCACCTGGCCGTTGGGGATGAGCACCTCGCGGTTGTCGCTGGTGACGAGCACGGTGTGGAAGACCTTGATCGCCTCGACCCTGCCCGTGTACTTGCCGATGACGACGAGGTCGCCGACGCGGTAGTGGCGCAGCACGATCAGCATCACGCCGGCGGCGAAGTTCGACAGCGAGCCCTGCAGCGCGAGGCCGACGGCGAGGCCGGCGGCGCCGATGACCGCGACGACGGCCGTGGTGTGGATGCCGACGGTGTCGAGCGTCACCGTCACGACCGCGACCAGCAGGATCGCGTAGAGGACGTCGCCCAGGAACTTGCGCAGCGACACGTCCATGTCGCCGCGCTCCATCATCGCGCCGACGCCGCGCACCAGCACGCGCGCGATCCAGCGGCCGGCGACGAACATCACCAGCGCGAGGCCGACCTTGCCCGCCAGCGGCAGGAGGTGGAGGTCGGCGTAGTCGCGGAGGCGCTGCCACGCCTCGTTCACGGTGCGAGCTCCGGGCCGTCGAGGTGCAGGTGCTCGACCACGAAGTCGAGGTACGCGCGCACCTTGGGCGACAGGTTGCGCGTCGACGGATAGACCGCGTAGAGCTCGCCGGTCGGGGCGTACCAGCCGGGCAGGACCGGCGACAGCGGCACCGTCGTCGGGCAGTGGACGACGAACGACGGCAAGAGCGCGATGCCGGCGCCGGCGATGGCGGCCTCGCGCACGGCGAGCAGGTTGTTCGACGTGAAGCGCGCGGTCGGCGTCAGCTCGGCGGACGCGCCGCCGGGGCCGACCAGCGACCACGTCGAGAACCGGTGGTGCGGCACGAAGGCGAGCAGGTCGTGGTCGGCGAGCGCGTCCGGATCGTCGGGCGCCGGCCGCCGCTCGAGGTAGCCGGGCGCGGCGTAGAACGACATCGTGCCCTGGCTCAGGCGGCGCGCGACCAGGCTCGACTCGCCGAGCGGGCCGAACCGGATCGCGAGATCGAGGCCCTCCTCGACGAGGTCGACGATGCGGTCGCTGAGGTCGAGGTGGACGTAGATGTCGGGGTGCTCGCGGCAGAACTCGGCGGTCACCGCGCCGAGGCGGAAGGCGCCGAGGTCGATCGGCGCGGTCACCTTGAGGAGCCCGCGCGGCGTCGACTGCATGTCGGAGACGAGCTGCTCGGCCATCGAGATGTCGGTGACGATGCGGGCGCAGCGCTCGTAGTAGGCCTGGCCGATCTCGGTGAGCGACAGCTTGCGGGTCGTGCGCTGGATCAGGCGCGCGGCGAGGCGCTCCTCGAGCTGGGCCACCTTGCGGCTGACCGTCGACTTGGGCAGGCCGAGCTGCTGGGCCGCGGCGGTGAAGCTGCGGGTCTCGACCACCTTCGCGAACACGACGATCTCGTTGAGGTCCATGGCCGCGCGGAGTGTAGCCGAGGAGGAGCGAAGCCGAGGCGGCTGGCGCGCGAGCCGGGCCCGGGATATGTGATCGCCCGTGGATGCGCGGTATCGCGAGCTGGTGGGGCGCGTCGACGCGTTCGTCGCGCGGGTGGCGGCGAGGCACCCGGCGGAGCTGGCGTGCCGCGCGGGCTGCGACGGCTGCTGCCGCACCCGGCTGACGGTGACCGCGGTCGAGGCGGCGGCGATCGAGGCGTGGGCCGCCGAGCAGCCGGCGGAGGCGCGGGCCGCGATCGCGGCGGCGGCGCGGGCGCCGGTCGAGCCCGCCAGCGTCCGCTGCGCCGCGCTCGACGGCGACGGCCGCTGCCGCATCTACCCGGCGCGGCCGCTGGTCTGCCGCTCGCACGGGATCCCGATCCGCCTGCGCGACGGCCGCGGCCTGCCGGTCGTGACCGCGTGCGAGCTCAACTTCCGCGCCGCCGGCCCGGGCGCCGCCGACGCCGACTGCGTCCTCGATCAGGAGCTGGTGTCGACCACGCTCGGCCTCGTCGACCGCGCCGCCCACCCGGGCGCCGACCGCCGCGACCTCGCCGCGGTCCTTGTTTCCCTGGCGTAACCCCGGAAGAATGCAAGGCTAGACCCGCCTGAATCGCCGCCCGCCGTCGCGCGTCTCTACCAGGAGCGCGATGCTCTCGCGCCGGAGCCCGGAGCCACCATGCTGAAGACCCTCGCCTTCCTCCTCGCCACCGCGACCGCCTCGATGGGCGTCGCCGCCGCCGCGCCGTCGACCGGCGCCCCCGCGGCCGCGTCGTCGCCGCTGCTGCCGGGGATCTTCGGCCGCTTCCTGGCGAGCTCCGCGCACCCGACCCGCGTCGCCGAGGCGCCGAACGCCGCCGACGTGCTCGCCGGGGTGCAGAAGTTCTACGCGGGCATCCAGCACGTCAGCGCCAAGTTCCGCCAGGAGGTGAAGAACTCCACCTTCGGCCGCAGTGACGTCTCCGACGGCAGGCTGTGGATCGCGAAGCCGGGCAAGATGCGCTGGGACTACCTGGCGAAGAAGACCAAGAAGACGAAGACGACCGTCGCGAAGTCGTTCATCTCCAACGGCAACTACCTCTACGTCGTCGACAACGAGAACAAGCAGGTCATCAAGAAGGACCTCGAGAAGAACCTGCTGCCGACCGCGGTGACGTTCCTCTACGGCAAGGGCGACCTCGCCGCCGACTTCACGCCGGCGCTCGACAACACCGGCACCTACGGCGCCAAGACCGACTACGTCCTCGCGCTGACGCCGAAGCAGTCGTCGGCGCAGTACAAGATGCTCTACCTCGTCGTCGATCCGTCGAACTACCGGGTGAAGGAGTCGATCATCGTCGACGGCGCCGGCAACACGAACCACTTCCGCTTCTACGAGCCCGACTTCGACGCGACCGTGAAGGACAGCTGGTTCGAGTTCAACGAGAAGGCGGTCAAGACCTACCGCATCATCGACGGCGACGCGGCGGCCGCTCCCGACGGCCCCGACCAGGACGCGCCGGCCCGGTAGGCCATCTGCTATACGGGGCGCGTTGTCGGTCCACGCGGTTCACGTGCTCCGCGCGCTGCAGATCACCGGCGGGATGACCTGCTTGGTGGCGACGATGATCGCGTGGAGCGCGGCGGCGACGGCGTTCGGGCGCGAGCGGACGCCGTTCATCTCGGAGGTGCTCGCGCTGCCGTGGCGCCACCCGCGCGCGCGCGGCGCGGCGGTGGCCAGGCTGGCGGCGGCGCTGTTCGTGGTCGGCGCGCTGGCGTTCGTGGCGGCGGCGGCCGTCCGGCTCGCCCGCGGCTGGTCGGCGAGCGCGGTCGCGGCCTTCGCGGTCGGCGCGCTGCTCGTCTGCATCGTCTTCGTGCCGCTGCGCGAGGTCGAGGCCGAGCGGATCCCCGAGGCCGGTGGCCTCGACCTGCTGCACCCGTTCTTCGCGGCGTCGTTCTACCTGGTGTCGATCGTGGCGGCGTTCGTGGTGGCGGTGCCGCGCGCCGGCCGGTTCGGGATGGTGCTCACCGTCGCCCACGTCGCGACGTCGGTGCAGCTCACCGCGGCGGTCTTCGACCTGTCGTGGCGCGAGCTCGGCCGCGACGGCTTCCGGCCGTGGTACCTGCCCGGCGTGCGGATCCTGCTCGACCGGCGGCCTCTGTCGCAGTCGCCGACCGAATGGATCCGCAGGCTTCAGTGGCCGGCGACCCTCCTCATCGCCCTCGACCTGGGGCTGACGCCGCTGGGGATCTAGGCGATTACTACGTTTGTAGGAATAGGACGGCCCCGAGGCCGGTCCACCTGCTAGGCTCACCTGCTCATGGCCTCCGATCTGCTGCTGAAGCCTCATCCCCGGTTCCGCGGCCCCCGCGGCCCGGTGGTGCTGGCGATCCTGGACGGCATCGGGCTCGGCAAGGGCGACGAGGCGGACGCGGTCGCGCTGGCGCGGACGCCGACGATCGACCGGCTGTGGGCGCCCGAGGTCCGCTGCGCGCTGCGGGCCCACGGCACCGCGGTCGGCCTGCCGTCCGACGACGATATGGGCAACAGCGAGGTCGGCCACAACGCGCTCGGCGCCGGCGTCGTCCACGCGCAGGGCGCGCTGCTGGTCGGGCGCGCGATCGCGTCGGGCGCGATGTTCGCGGGGGCGACCTGGCGGACGCTCGTCGAGCGCGCGCGGGCCGGCGGCGCGATCCACTTCATCGGCCTGCTGTCCGACGGCAACGTGCACTCGCACCAGGACCACCTGGAGGCGATGCTGCGCAAGGCGGCCGAGCAGGGCGCGAAGCGGCTGTACGTCCACGTCTTGCTCGACGGCCGCGACGTGGCGCCGACGTCGGCGCTGACCTACGTCGACCGGCTCGAGACGGTGCTCGGCTCGCTGCGGGCCGGCGGCGGCTCGGTCGATGCGCGGATCGCGTCGGGCGGCGGCCGCATGGTCGTCACGATGGATCGCTACGAGGCCGACTGGGCGATGGTCGAGCGCGGCTGGCACCTGCACGTGCGAGGCGAGGGCCGCCGCTTCCCGTCGGCGCGCGAGGCGATCGAGACGTTGCGCGGCGAGCAGCCGGGCGTGATCGACCAGGACCTGCCCGGCTTCGTGATCGCCGACGGCGCGCACCCGGACCGGCCGGTGGCGCCGATCGCCGACGGTGACAGCGTCGTGATGTTCAACTTCCGCGGCGACCGCGCGATCGAGCTGACCCGCGCGTTCGACGACGACGACTTCACCGCGTTCGACCGCGGCCGTCGCCCCGACGTCTTCTACTGCGGGATGATGGAGTACGACGGCGACCTGCACCGGCCGCGCGCGTACCTGGTGGCGCCGCCGGCGATCGACGGCACCATGGGCGAGCGGCTGGCGGCGACCGGCGTGACGCAGCTCGCGATCAGCGAGACGCAGAAGTACGGCCACGTCACGTACTTCTGGAACGGCAACCGCTCCGGCATGTTCGACGACGGCCGCGAGACGTACCTCGAGATCCCGTCGGACCGGGTGCCGTTCGCCGAGCGGCCGTGGATGAAGGCGGCCGAGATCACCGACCGGCTCGTCGCCGAGCTGCGGACCGGGCGCCACCGCTTCGCGCGGCTCAACTACGCGAACGGCGACATGGTCGGCCACACCGGCGACCGCGACGCGACCATCGTCGCCGTCGAGACCGTCGACCTCCAGCTCGCCCGGCTGGTGGCGGCGGTGACCGAGCTCGAGGGGATCCTCGTCGTCACCGCCGACCACGGCAACGCCGACGAGATGTACCAGCGCGACAAGCGTGGCGCGGTGCAGCGCGACTGGGCCGGCGTGCCGGTCGCGAAGACCAGCCACACGCTGAACCCGGTGCCGTTCATGATCTTCGATCCGGCGCGCGGCGATCGCTATACGATCGACCCCGCGCACGCCGACGGCGCCGGCCTCGCCAGCGTCACCGCCACCTGCCTCGAGCTGCTCGGGCTCGAGGCCCCGACCGATCTCGCCCCGTCCCTGCTCCGCATCCGCTAGTCTCACGTCGAGGTCCTCATGAAGCGACGCGCTGCCGCCCTCCTGCTCGCCTCCGCCGCCCTCGCGGGCACCGCCGTCCTCGCCGCCGGCTGCGACAGCCGCCATGCCGAGGCGGCGTGCAACTCCGGGCGGAGCTGCCTGCCGCCGCTCAAGATCGAGGACATCGACCACCACCCGATCGACGCCAACGCGCTCGACGGCAAGGTCGTGGTCGTGAACTTCTGGGCGACCTGGTGCGGGCCGTGCAACCGGGAGATCCCCGCCTTCAACCGCGTCTACACGAAGTACAAGGACAAGGGCGTCGTGATGCTCGGCATGCTCGACGACAACCAGGTCGACGACAACGGGCTGCTCAACTTCATGAGCGACCACGAGCTGACCTACCCGGTCGTGCGCGTGAACGGCGACATCCTGAGCGCCTTCGAGTACCCGAACGCGCTGCCGACGACGTTCGTCTACGACCGCCACGGCAAGGTGCAGGTCGTCCACCGCGGGCCGTTCGAGGAGGACGACCTGTCGGCGCTGCTCGACAAGCTGCTGCGCTGAACCCGCTACGGGCCCGCTGCTTGCTTGATGTGCGGCAGGAGGTTTCGATGGCGAAACTGTCATCTGCTGCATGGGTGGCCCATGACCTGGGCCTGGCTGCCGCCGTCGGCGGCTCGCTGTTCGGCAAGGCCGCGTTCGACCCCGCGGTGAAGCAGCTCCGCAACGCGAAGTGGCGCGAGAAGGTCGACGACGACGCGTGGCGCCGGTACGGGCCGATCAACGTCGCCGCGCACGCCGCGATCGCGGTGCCGTGGCTCATCGGCCGGCTGATGCTCAGCGGCCGCGAGGTGAGCGGGACCGCCCGGTCGCTCACCCGCGCCAAGGACATCCTGGTCGGCGTCAGCTTCGTGACCGCCGCCGCCTGCGCGGTGCTGGGCCGCATCCTGTCGAACCGCCGCGACCGCGACCGCCGGCCGGACGAGACCGGCGAGGCGGCGGCGATGCCCGACCACCAGGCGCACGAGCGCGGCCTCCTCGACCGCGCCATCGACGTCGCCGGCGTGGTCAACCTCGCCGCCAACATCGGCGTGGTGGGCGTGACGTCGGCGCTCGCGATGGAGGGCAGCGAGTCGGGCACGTTCGCGGTGGCGAGCCGCTTCCTGCCGTAGCGGCGGGCGCGCGGCCGCGCGCCGTGGCGGGGCCGCGCGCTACTTGGTGCCGAACAGGCGGTCGCCGGCGTCGCCGAGGCCGGGGATGATGTAGCCGTGCTCGTTCAGCCGCTCGTCGATCGACGCGGTGTAGATCGGCACGTCGGGGTGGGCGGCGTGCAGCGTGCGGATGCCCTCGGGGCAGGTCAGCAGGCAGACCAGCTTGATCGACCGCGGACCGACCGCCTTCAGGCGATCGACCGCGGCGACCGCGCTGTTGCCGGTGGCCAGCATCGGATCGAGGAGGATCGCGTCGCGGTCGCCCATCTCGCCCGGCACCTTGAAGAAGTACTGCACCGCCTGCAGCGTCTCGTGATCGCGGTAGAGGCCGATGTGGCCGACGCGCGCGCTCGGCAGGAGCTGCAGCATGCCGTCGAGGATGCCGGTCCCCGCGCGCAGGATCGGCACGAGGACGATCTTCTTGCCGTCGAGCTTCGGCGCCATCATCGGCGCGATCGGCGTCTCGATCGGGACCATCGTCGTCGGCATGTCGCGGCAGACCTCGTAGCCGAGCAGCATGCTGATCTCGCGCAGGAGGTTGCGGAACGTGCTCGTGCTGGTGTCCTTCGACCGCATCAGCGTGAGCTTGTGCTGCACCAGCGGGTGGCTGATGACGACGACCTGGCCGCTCATGGCGCAGAAAGTACCTGACCGAGGGCCCGGTCGCGAGGGAAGTGGGGACTCGAGCGAAGCGAGGACAGGGGCATCCCCGCGACCGAGCGACCGAGCGCGCGTAGCGCGCGAGCAGGGCCCGAGATATGTGATCGACCCTTATCAGAAGACCGTCCCGTCGCTGTCGACGGGGATGGGCGAGCCGCCGCCGGGGCGGCGCTCGCGCGCGAGCTGGCGGCCGGCGGCGCGGGTGCCGCCCTCGAGGATGCGGGCGAGCGGGAGCTGCTCGGCGGAGACCTCGAGCTTCTCGCGGACCGCGTCGGCGACCCAGTCGAGCAGGGCGACGGTGAGCGCGCGCCACTCGACGACGACCTCGTCGCCGACCTGGTGGAGATCGCGGGTGACGCCGTCGTGGCGCGGCACGATCACGCCGAGGTCGACGAGCAGGCCGCCGTCGCGGTGGTCGGGCAGGCCGGTGAGCGCGCCCGGCTGCGCGACGCGCAGGCCGCCCTGCTCGAACGGCTCGAACAGCGAGTAGGCGAGCCACTGCGACAGGTGGTGGAGCGGGACCAGCCCGGCCGACGGGCCGCTGCCGCCGGCGGCGGGGTGGCGCCAGACGTCGCCGAGGCCGACGCCGGCGAGCGAGGCCGGGCCGGGCCAGATCGGGCCGAGGCCCTCGAGCAGCTCGCCGAGGAGGTCGGCGGCGCGCACCTCGGGGCCGCGCGCGCGCAGCATGTGGAAGAGGCCGCTCGGGCGCCCGCCGGGGAAGCGGGCGGCCGACTCGTCGAGCACCTCGCCGAGGCGGCGGAGCAGGTGCGCGCGGCCCGCCAGGCCGACGAGCGGGTTCGCGCCGCTCGCCTGCAGCGCGCGGGCGAGGTCGTCGTCGTCGAGCTGGCGGAGGGCCGCCGCGTCGGCGCGGAGCGGGGCGAGCGCGTCGGCGGAGAACAGGCCGGCCTCGAACGCGCGCAGGGTGGCGACCGCGAGGCCCTCCGTGCGCGACAGCTCCTGGCCGGTGACGGCGTCGCGGTAGCGCCAGGCGTCGCCGGCGGCGGCCGACAGGATGGCGCTGACGACGACGAGGTCGACCAGCGCGTCGATGCCGGCGTCGCCGCGCTCGACCGCGCCCGGCTGGAGGCCGGCGGCGCGGAGGTGGGCGAGGTGGCCGTGGAACGGGATGCGCAGGTTCGGGTAGGCGGCGCGGGTGACCGCGATGACGCGATCGGCGACGGCGTCGATGCGATCGCGCGCGACAGTGAAGTGGCGCAGCTCGCCGAGCAGGCCGGCCTCGAGGACGTTCGCGGCGCGGACGCGGATCGCGAGCGGCGTGCGCAGGTAGCCGACCGCCGCCCGGGCATCGGCCGCCGTGGCCGGGACGATCGCGCCGCTGCCGGGGTCGTAGCTCATCGTCCTTCTCCGCCGGGGGGCCGGCGGTCCGAGTCTGGCACGCAGCCCCGGGAGCGTAAAGGCGGCGAAAGGCGGCTAGCGCGCGGCGGCCGCGTTGACGCCGCGCTCGCCGGCGTACACGGCGTGCGAGTAGACGCAGACGGTGACCCAGAAGTTCGAGACCGCCTGCACCTGCACCGGCGTCATGCCGAAGTCGAGCAGGATCGCGGCGGCCCACGCGGCGGCCGACGTGCGCAGGCCCTTCTGGGCGATGAACGCCGCCTCGACCTCGCGCAGGAGGGTGACGAACGGCTGGTGATCGCGGCCGTACTCGACGAGCACCTTCTGCATCATCTCGACCCGCTCGTCGACGGGGACGAACGGGCGGCCGAAGCCCATCACGCGCTCGCGGCGGGCGAGCACGTCGGTGACGACGTCGGCGACCAGCCGGCCCTCGTCCTGCGCGGCGTCGACGCGGAGCAGGAAGCGCGCGCAGTCGGCGGCGGCGGCGCCGGCCAGCACCGGCGACGACATCATCGCCATGCCGCCGAGCACCGCCGAGGCGTAGTCGCCACCGCGCGCGGCGACCCGGCGGGTGACCGCCAGCGGCCACGCGCTGACATCGGCCTGGAGCGTCGCGTTGGCCATCTGCTCCAGCATCGAGGCGTGGCGCGGCGGCAGCTCGACGCCGGTCATCGCGTAGATCGCGGTCTGGAAGAACGTCCGCTGGCCGACGACGTCGGCGAACAGGTAGCGGTCGCGCAGCGCGTGGTCGCGGCGGCCGAAGTCGAGGAAGCCGAGCTCGGGCTGGTAGCGCAGCTCCGGCGGCAGGCGGGCGAGGCCGAGCTTGGCCGACCTGCCGGCCTCGTAGGCCTGCTCCATCGCCGCGCGGTTGGCGACCACCCAGTCGACGGTGGCGGCGAAGCCGTCGGGGCGGGCGGAGGCGAGGCCGGCGACCACCGCCATCCACGGCGGCACGTGCACCGCGCCGGCGTCGTGGAGGGAGGCGGCCACGTCGGCGGCCACCGCCGGGTCGGTCGCCGGCCGGGAGCTCGCGGGCATCGCGTGCGTCGGCGGCGTCGTCGGCGGCGGCGGCATCGACGGCGGGGACATCGTGGACCTGGCGGGCATGGTGGACATCGGGGGCTCCTTGGTTCCTGAGGTCGACGCGGACCGGTTCACATCTTCCCTGCGGCGCCTGCGCCGGGGCCGGTGAAGCCCTGCTGCATCAGCCCGCTCGACGGCGTGGGCGGCGGCGGCGGGCATGCCGGGCTCCATCGAGGGCGAGGTCACGTGGCGCGGAGCACGAGGCTGGTGGCCACGCCGCCGGCGCCGAAGCCGTTCTTGACCAGCACCCGCACCGGATGGCGGCGGGCCTGACCAGGGACGTAGTCGAGGTCGCAGTCGGGATCCGGGCTGGCGAGACCGATGGTCGGCAGGACCAGGCCCTCGGCGAGCGCGGCGACCGCGAGCGCGGTCTCGATCGCGCCGGCGGCGCCGAAGGCGTGGCCGTGCATCGACTTGGTGGCCGACACCGGGACCCGGGGCGCGCGGGCGCCGAGCACCTGGTGGATCGCGCGGGTCTCGGCGACGTCACCCTGGGGCGTCGCGGTGGCGTGCGCGTTGATCGCGTCGACCTCGTCGGCGGCGACCCCGGCGTCGGCGAGCGCGAGCCGCATCACGCGGGCCCAGGCGCTGCCCGACGGCTCGGGGCTGATGACGTGGTGGGCGTCGTTGGTGATCGCGGTGCCGGCGACGAGCGCGAGCACGCGGGCGCCGCGCGCGCGGGCGTGCTCGAGCCGCTCGAGGACCAGCATGCCGGCCCCCTCGGCGAGGACGAAGCCCTTGCGGCCGGCGGCGAACGGGGTACACGCGCCCGCCGGCTCGCGGGTCGGGTTCATGCCGGCGGCGAGGAACGACGCGTAGGCCATGAGGCTGCGCATGCTCGACTCGCAGCCGCCGACCAGCATGACGTCGGCGCGGCCGAGCCGGATCTGGTCGGCGGCGAGCGCGATCGCGGTGGTGCCCGAGGCGCAGGCGTTGGCGACCCCGACCGACGGGCCGCGCAGGCGGTGGCGGATGGCGAGCTGGCCGGTGACCGCGGTGCCGGTGATGGCGATCGCGGCCATCCGCGCGATGTCGTCGGGGCGGCGGTCGGCGTAGGCGGTGTGGAGCGCGCGGTGCCACAGCTCGGCCCCGGCGAGGCCGGCGCCGACGACGCAGCCGGCGCGGTCGGGCTCGAAGGCGTCGAGGCCGTCGGCGCCGAGGCCGGCGTGGGCCAGCGCCTCGGCCGCCGCGCTCATCGCGTAGAGGACGGCCGGCTCCTGCCGTGACGCCAGGCGGGGATCGAGCGCGTCGTCGGGGACGAAGTCGACGACCGTGCCGCCGACGCGCTGGTGCAGGTGGGGGTGCTCGGCGTCGATCCACGGCGACGTGTAGGCGCGGATGCCGCTCTCGCCCCGGCGCGCGCGCTCGAGGGCGGCGGCGACGGTGTTGCCGAGCGGACAGACCAGCCCGAGGCCGGTGATGGCCACCGGGTGGCCGGCGGTCGCAGGGACGTGGATCGGGCTGGCAGGACGCATCGGTGGCTCCGACGGCCCGCGGAGCCGCTCATGGTCCGGGGCCTGACTCACGGGTTACGGCGTCACACGAACGCCGTGATCCCGGAGAGCCGGCTCGCCGCGTACTGTCTGGGCCGCGCGGGCAGAACTGGCCGGGATCGCCCGATCGACGCGGGCCGCGCGGGTTCTTCCCGCCCGGGCCGTCACATCGCCGCGGCGGCTCCGCCGGTACCGCTCAGCGGGTCCCGGACGGTTCCGGCGACTCCGGCGACTCCGGCGACTCCGGCAGCGGCGAGCCGGCGTAGGCCGCGCGGGCGCTGGCGAGCGCGGCGGCCAGGTCGTCGGCGAGCGGGACGTCGACGTCGACAGGCGCGCCGCCGAACGGGTGGGCGAAGGCGAGGCCGGCGGCGTGCAGCGCCAGCCGGTGCAGCCCGTGCTCGGCGCGGAACAGCCGGTTGTGCTCGCCCTTGCCGTACCGGACGTCGCCGATGAGCGGACACGAGATGTGCTTCAGGTGCCGCCGGATCTGGTGCAGGCGGCCCGTCCGCGGCCACGCCTCGACGAGCGCGTAGCGGCCGAAGGTGTCGCGCCGCCGGATCTCGGTCACCGCCGGCACCCGCTCGCCGCCCGGCTCGCGCGGGATCGGATGATCGATCACGACGTGCTCCGGCGGGTGGCCGCGCGTGATCGCCAGGTAGCGCTTGCGCACGGTGCCGTGGACGAACAGGTCGCTCGCCGCCCGGGCCGCCTCGGCGTCGAGCGCGAACAGCACCGCGCCCGACGCGCCGCGGTCGATCCGGTTCACCAGCCACACGTACGCGTGCAGCAGGTCGCGCACCTGCTGGAGCAGCGGCTCGTCGTCGTCGCCGCCGGGCGCCCAGCCGCGGTGGACCGCGACGCCGGCCGGCTTGTCGATCACGGCGAGGCGCTCGTCGCGCCACACGACCCGCACGTCCGGCGCGGAGCTCGTCGCCGTCATCGCCGTCATCGGGGCGCGGGCAGCCCGAGGTGCTCGCGGAAGAACCGGATCTCGCGATCGAGCAGCGCCGCGTCGGCGGTCGGGTCCGCCATCATGTGGGTGCCGCCGAGCGGGATCAGCTCGAACGGCTTGCCCGCGCGGGTGAGCGCGTCGGTGAGCGCGAGCGTGTTGGCGATGTAGACGTTGTCGTCGGTGAGGCCGTGCACGAGGAGCAGCGGCCGGGTCAGCTTGCCGGCGTTCACGACCGCGCTGGTCGCGTCGTACGCCGCTGCGTGCTCCTGCGGCAGGCCCATGTAGCGCTCGGTGTAGGCGGTGTCGTAGTAGCGCCAGTCGGTCACCGGCGCGCCCGCGATCGCCGCCTTGAAGACGTCGGGCCGCAGCAGCACCGCCATCACCGAGAAGTAGCCGCCGAACGACCAGCCGGTCACGCCGACGCGGTCGAGGTCGAGCTCGGGGTGCGCCGCGCCGAGCGCCTTCAGGATGTCGACCTGGTCCTCGAGCGGGATCGTGATCAGGTCGCCCTTGATGACGCGCTCCCAGTCGTGCCCGCGCCTGGGCGTGCCGCGCCCGTCGGCGAGCACGACGATGAAGCCGGTGTCGGCGACGAGCTGGTAGCGCAGGTACGCCTGCGGCAGGTCCCACACGGTCGTGATCGTCGGCCCGGCGTAGACCTGGAGGATGACCGGGTAGCGCTTGTGCGGATCGAAGTCGCGTGGCCGCACGACCGCCGCGTAGTGGACGCGGCCGTCGACGTCGACCTGCTCCGGCTTGACGTCGGGCAGCCGCGGCGGGTCCTCGGCGACGCTCGGCAGCTCGGCGATCAGCTCGCCGTTCGCGCGCACCGCGTGCCACGCGCGCGTGCCGTCGGCGCCCTGCGAGATCAGCACGCGGGTGCCGCCGTGGCGCGCCATCAGCACGTTGTGGACGCCGTCGCCGTCGGTGAGCCGCTCGACCACCTTGCTCACCGGGTTGAGCGACGCGACCGCGGCCTGCGTCGGATCGCTCGAGCCGACGACCCAGATGTCGCCGTTGTCGCCGTCGACCTGGTAGCCGAGGTCGAACGCCTCGGTGCTGCGGGTCAGCTCCTCCAGGTGCGTGCCGTCGGGCGCGTAGCGATCGAGGTGCCAGGCGCCGTCGTGCTCGCTCGACCAGAGGAAGCTCTTGCCGTCGGTGGCCCAGGTCGGCTCGGTCGGGTCGACCCAGGCCGGGTCCTTCTCCTCGAGGAGGACCTTGGTCTTGCCGGTCTTGACGTCGACGGAGAGCAGACGCTCGACCGTCTGCGCGCGGT
Source organism: Kofleriaceae bacterium (assembly GCA_035546475.1). Classification (GTDB taxonomy): domain Bacteria; phylum Myxococcota_A; class Polyangia; order Haliangiales; family Haliangiaceae; genus UBA2376. Next base: position 893 of record DASZXE010001075.1, on the reverse strand, counting down.
CGAGGACGACCAGGCTCGGCGGCGCGTGCTCGCGCCACTGGACATCGTGGATGTACGGGAACGCGGCGCGGTCCCAGTCGATCCAGGTCGTGCGGCCGCCGGCGGCCGGCACGAGGCCGAGCTTGACGTCGGCGTTGGTGGTGCCGGCGCGCGGGTAGCGGAACGGGGTCGGCGCCTGATCCGGGTGGGCCGGGTCGGCGACGTAGAGGGTGTCGACCTTGCTCTCGTCGGTGTGCTGGTAGAGGAGCTGCGCCGAGTCGGGCGACCACCAGGTGCCGCGGGTGCGATCGAGCTCCTCCTGCGAGACGAACTCGGCGCTGCCGTTCGACACCGCCGGGCCGTCCTTGGTCGTGAGGCGGCGCGGCTTGCCGCCCGCGACGTCGGCGATCCAGACATCGTCGTCGCGGAGGAACGCGACCCGCCGGCCGTCGGGCGACAGGCGCGGATCGTCGGGATAGCCGTCGCCGAGGTCGAGCGCGCGCGAGGCGCCGGTCGCGCGATCGAGCAGGAAGACCTGCGCGCCGAGCGGGATGAGCAGCGTCTTGCCGTCGTCGGAGGCCTGGACCGAGACGATGCCGCGGATCGAGGTCCGGGTGCGCTCGCGGCGGGCCTTCTCGGCGGCCGACAGCTTGACGTCGTCGGCACGGGCGAGGTCGGCGGCGGAGGCGAGCTTGCGGATCTGCTTCGTGTCGGCGTCGAGCTCGAACAGCTCGGCGACCAGCGAGCGCGGGCCGGTGCGGAGGAAGAGCACGTCGCCGTCGGCCAGGAGCGCGACCGGCTTCGGCGTGCCGAGCGAGTAGTTGCGCGTGGCGGCCATGTCGACGATGGCCTGCTCGTCGATCGGCGGCGGCGGCGGCGCGGGCGCGAGCACGGGCACGGACGCGGGTGCGGGC
>DASZXE010001074.1:0-4022 GCA_035546475.1 Kofleriaceae bacterium | reverse complement strand
GAGGCGCCGTGGCGCGCGTCGGCGGAGCTCGACGATCGCGGCGCGCCGCGGCGGATCGCCGCCGCGCTCGCGTCGGAGGCGGGGGGCCGGGCGCTCGGCCTCGAGCTCGACCGGGTGCCGCTCGACGTCGTCGGACCGCTGGCGCCGCCGGTGCTCGCGCTCGACGGCGCGCGGGCGAGCGGCCGCCTGACCGTCGCCACCGGCGATGGCGTCACGGTCACCGGCCGCCTCACGCTCGAGGGCGCGCGCATCCGCTACCACGCGCTCGCCGACGAGCCGGTCGCCCTCGACGGCACCGTCGACGTCGACGCCCGGGTCGCCGGCGATCGGCTGGAGCTGACGAACCTGGCCGTCACCCGCGGGGCGGCGTCGCTCGCGGTCAGCGGCTTCGCCCGCTGGGACGGCGGGCGGATCGTCGCCGCCGACGCGACGGCGACGCTGGCGCCGGTCGGCTGCCGCGCGCTGATCGACGCCCTGCCCGGCCCGCTGCGCGGCCCGCTCGATCAGCTCGCCGTCACCGGCGCGATGACCGGCGCGGCGCACGTCGCGTTCGATCTGACGGCGCCGGCCACCGGCGGGCCCGACGGCGGCCCCGGCACCGCGGGCACCGCCGGCACCGCAGGGCTGGCGGGCCCCGGCAGCGAGGACGGCGTCGTCCTCGACCTCGAGCTCGATCCGCACGCGTGCGTCGTCACCGCCGATCCGCCGGTGATCGATCCGCGCCGGCTCGCGGTCGCGACGCCGCAGTCGTTCCCCGACGGGCACCAGGCGCTGGTCGGGCCCGGCGTCGGCGACTGGGTCGATCCGATGGAGCTGCCCGGCCACGTGCGCGGCGCGTTCGTCGCCGCCGAGGACGCCCGCTTCTGGGATCATCACGGCTTCGACGCGGTGCAGATCGCGCGCAGCCTGGCCATCGACCTGCGCGAGGACCGGATGGCGCGCGGCGGCTCGACGATCACGCAGCAGCTCGTGAAGAACTCGTTCCTCCACCAGCGGCGCACGCTCGCGCGCAAGCTGCAGGAGGCGGTGCTCACCTGGCGCGTCGAGGCGGTCCTCGACAAGAAGACGATCCTCGCCCGCTACCTCAACATCGTCGAGCTCGGCCCGGGCGTGTACGGCGTCGGCGCCGGCGCGCAGTTCTGGTTCGGCAAGCCGGCGGCGCGCCTGACCGTCCGCGAGGCCGCGTTCCTGGCCGCGCTCGCGCCCGCGCCGGCGACGATGACCCGGCGGCTGCAGGCCGCGCACGGCCTCGATCCCGCGACCGGCGAGCGCGTCGAGGTCACGCTCCGCGCGATGAAGCGGGCCGGCGTCATCGGGTCCATCCCCGGCGGCACCCTCGCCTTCCGCCCCGCCGCGATCGGCCGCTGACGCCGACGAGCCGGCGCGCCGACGCTCGGGCCGCCGAGGAAGAGGCGGTTGCCGACGTTGCGACCCGGCGAGCGCAGCGAGCGGTCAACCATGACGCCGGGACGCCCGGGGTCGCGCCCGTGGCCAGGGGTCTGCCTGGTCACACGCCGAGGAAGAGGCGGTTGCCGAAGTTCCGCTCCAGGTCGGAGGCGAAGATCTTCTGCGCGGCGGTGTCGATGTCGTACGCCGCCCGCTTGAACTCGAACGTCCGCTCGACGGTGTCGTAGACGGTGTAGCTGGCGCGGTTGTCGTAGTCGCGCGGCTGGCCGACCGAGCCGACGCTGATGATGTAGCGGTGGTCCGGGCGGATCGCGAACTTCTTGGCGACGACCTCGAAGACGTCGTCCTTCGACAGCGCGAACGACTTGCAGAGGTGCGAGTGGCCGATGAACGTCACCGTCGCGAGCTGGTCCCAGATGTCGAGGCACTTCGCGGCCTGCTCGGTCGAGAAGATGTACTCGAACTCCTCGAGGTTGATCGGCGAGCCGTGGCAGTAGGTGACGTCGCCGTCCTTCACCTCGTACGGCAGCCCCTTCAGCCACGCCATGTTGTCCGACGAGAGCTGGCGCGCGTGGAGGTCGAGCGCCGAGCGCGCCGCGTCGTAGTAGTACGAGTAGTCCATCCGCCCGGCGACCGCCGCGTCGTGGTTGCCGAGGATCGTGTGCTTCGCGAGGCGGCGGATGATGTCGCAGCACTCGTTGGGCGACGCGCCGTAGCCGACCGTGTCGCCGATGCAGACGTACTGATCGATGCGCTCGCCCTTGTAGGCCTCGACCACCGCGGTCAGGGCCTCGATGTTGGCGTGGGTGTCGCTGAAGATGCCGATGCGCATGGACGTCCGCCCGGCGGCGGCATTGCATCATAGCCGGTTTTTGCCGGCGCCGCGCCCGCTCAACCGCGTTCACACCTGGGCGGCTACCCGCGCGCGGCCCGCGGTCAGCCCGGGATCAGGTCGCTCTCGTCGAGCTCGTCGGCCTGATCGGCGCCCTGGTCGTCCTCGACGTCGATGAGCAGATCCTCGTCGCCCAGCAGCTCGGTCGGCCCGGAGGCGTCGGGGCCGCCGGCATGGCCGTCGGCCCCGTGGCCGTTGCGGCCGGCGGCCTCGAGGAACCGGCGCGAGAAGGCGCGGTTCACCGTGACGTCGCGCGCCGGGCCGTCGCGCAGCGCGATGTCGTCCTGCGCCGCCGCGACCTGACGCTCCATCGCCATCCGCGCGACCGGCGCCACCGCGCTCGAGCCGTGCGCGAGCGTCTCGACGGCCGCCTTGCCGCCGCGCACCGCGACGTGGGCCATCGCCCACGCCATCCGCTCGCGCGTGCTCGCCGAGGCGCGGTCACCCATGCGGCCGAGGCGCGCCGCCAGCGGCATCAGCGCCGGCGGCCCGACCTGGCCGACCGCGCGGGCGATCTCGCGCCAGATCTCGGTCGGCTCCGACAGCAGGACGTCGATGACCGCCTCGGTGCCCTCCTCGCTGCGCAGGAGCGCGAGCGCGAGCGCGCAGCCGTGGCGGAGGAACGCCTTCGACGACGCCAGCCCGGCGGTCAAGGCCGGCGCCGCCGCCGGGCCGAACTTCACCATCGAGCCGAGCACGCGGACCGCCTCGGCGCGGCTCATGCGGCGCACCGCGGCCATCACCGGCCGGATCGCCGCCGGATCGCGCCGCGCGCACAGCTCGATCGCGGCGTCGAGGCGGCGGGTGCGATCGTCGAGCATCGACAGCAGCTCGGCGAGCGAGGCCTTCTCCAGCGCGGGCCGCGCCGCCTTCGGCACGATCGAGCCGGAGGCGAACGCGTCGCCGTCGCTGGCGACCACGCCGCCGCCGCCGGTCAGCCCGAGCGACGTCGCCTCCTGGGTCAGCGCGGCCCGGTTGTCCTCGATCGCGTCGGGATCGAGGTCGTTGGCGGCCGCGTCGGCGAGCAGCGCCGTGAAGCCCTGATCGAGGCGGAGCCAGAGATCGGCCGGCGACCGGGCGAGGCCGAGCGAGATCGCGGTCTGCGCCAGGTCGGAGCCCATCCACAGGCCCGAGGCGATCGCGCGGGCGAGCACCGCGCGGCGCAGCGCCGTCCACCGCGCGAGCGGGAAGCCGCGCACGGTGACCAGGTAGTCCTCGCGGATCGGCCGCGAGAACCGCCGGGCGATCGCGAGCGCGCGCCGCACCTGGTTCGCGGTGGCGAGCGACTCGAGCTTGTCGATGCGCAGCTCGCCGTGCTCGGGGTGCGAGAGGCCGAGCAGGTCGTGCTCGGGGGCGGTCACCGCGGCGACGGCGGCGGCGAACGCGGTCGCGCCGCCCGGCAGGCCGCGCTGGTGATCGCCGGCCGCGCGGGCGATGAAGCGCGCGTTCTCGGCGAGCGGCGCCTCGAGGCGCACCCGGCGGAGCCAGCGGTCCTCCGACCACAGCTCGACGTCGACGGTGAACTCCTGCTCGAGGCGGGCGAGCCAGCGGCGATCGAGGTCGGCGGTCGGATCGAGGATGGCGACCGCGCGGTGCGGCTCGCCGAGGCCGCGCAGCGCCTGCGGGGTGCCGACCGTGAGGGTGACGACCGCGTGCTCGGGCCGCCGGTGGAGCTGCAGGCGGACGTCGAGCGGGCCGCGGGCGAGCGCGGCGGCCGAGGCCG
>DASZXE010001073.1:0-3907 GCA_035546475.1 Kofleriaceae bacterium | reverse complement strand
ATCGCGCTCGCCGGCGCACCGGAGGTCCGGGCGCGGCTCGAGGAGGAGCTGGCGCGCGAGCTGGGCGGGCGGACGCCGGCGCTCGCCGACCTGCCGCGGCTGCCGTACACGCTCGCGGTGCTCGAGGAGGCGCTGCGGCTCTACCCGCCGGCGTACGTGGTCGGGCGGGCGGCCGTGCGCGCGGTCGCGCTCGGGCCCGCGCGCGTCGAGCCGGGGCACATCGTGCTGGTGCCGATCCGCGCGATCCAGCGCCGCCCCGACTACTGGCCCGAGCCGGAGGCGTTCCGCCCCGAGCGGTTCCTCGGCGACGCCGGCGCGCTGCACGGCCGCCGCCCCGGCTACCTGCCGTTCGGCGCGGGGCCGCGGGTCTGCATCGGCAACCACTTCGCGCTGACGGAGGCGCAGCTCATCCTGGCGACGTGGGCGCAGCGGTTCCGCTTCCGGCTCGCGCGGCCGGGCGCGATCGAGCCGGAGCCGCTCGTCACCTTGCGGCCGAAGGGCGGCGTGCCGGCGATCGTCGAGGCGCGGTAGCCGCCGGGGCACGCCTTGCGCGCCGACGGGCGCGACCGCATGCTGCGGCGATGACGACGCGCGAGCTGCCGCCCTGCGGCCTGTACCGGACCCTGGCGCCGATCGGCGGCATCGAGGCCGGCCGGCTGGTCTACTTCCACAACCACGGCGATCCGGGGCCGGGCGTCTACCTGCCCGAGCGGTGGACGCGCAACCGCGCGCACTGGTCGGCGCGCGGCACCACCGTGCCGGAGACGTTCGACGGCAAGGCGCTGATGCCGCTGCCGCGCGAGGGCTTCTACCGGGTCGCGCGCTCGTTCCACTGCTGCGACAAGAAGTGCGTCGAGTTCGCGCCCGAGTCGTTCGTCCAGCTCGGCTACAACGGCAAGGGCGAGCCGCTCCTGTTCGTCCCCGAGGTGGTCGGCGGCAACCTCGACATCCCCGATCGCGGCACCCGCCTCGACGACAAGGTGCTGCCGAACCTGATCCCGCTGCAGGTGCGCGAGCGCAACGACGCCCGCGACGACCTGCCGCCGTTCCCGCGCAGCCTCGTCATCCACTGATCGCCGCGCTCAGGCGGCGGCCCACGGCTGGCGCGCGCGCAGCTCGTCGACGGCGAGCCGGCCGGCCTCGAGCTCGCCGGTCGCCGCGTCGACGATCCGGTAGGCCTGCGTGCGCCGGCCCAGCGGCTGCGCCTCGACGAAGATGCAGCGCAGCTCGCCCGGCTCGAAGCCGCAGGTCGGCTGGATGGCGCGCAGCAGGCGCTCGTCGTGCAGGTGGCCGTCGCCGAAGTTCCAGCCGAGCACGAGGCCGGCGACGATCTCGCCGTCGACCCACTCGTGGTCGTCGAGGCGATCGATCGCGCGCGGCACCAAGAGCGGCAGCGCGCGGCCGTGCAGGTGCATGAGCCGGAAGCCCATCACCTTGCCGACCAGCCCGACGGCGGTGGCGCGATCGTAGAAGCGCGCGAGCTGATCGTGGACCCACGGCGCGCTGGTCGTCAGGCGATCGAGCTTGCGGTAGCTGTCGCCGCGGAAGAGCCACACGCTGTACGCCCAGTTGCCGGCGTAGAAGCGCATCGACAGCAGGAACGACAGCGCGTGCGGCCACAGGTTGCCGACCAGCGGCGCGACGACGAGCGCGAGCGCGAGCACCGCGGCGGTCGGCCCGAGGCCGACCTGCGCGATCGTGATCGACGGGTGGGCGGCGAACAGCGCGAAGCCGCCGTAGACGACCATCACGTTCCACTCGAGCGGCACGCCCATCGGCACGTTGCTGGTGATGTAGACGTGGAGCGCCACCATCAGCGTCAGCCCGACGGTGAGCGCGGTGCCGCCGGTGGCGAACGCCAGCACGAGCGGCACGGCCAGCTCGAGCGCGGTGCCGAGGTGCGCCATCACGGTGGCGAGCCGCGACGGCCGCAGGTCGTCCGGAAAGCGGACATACATGCGGCGGCGCAGCCAGGAGGCGCGGGTGAACGGGCCGTTGCTGGTCATCACGCAGACGACGGCGGGGAAGTGGTGGTTGAGCTTCGAGAAGCCGGCCCAGAACCAGAGGGCGAGCTGCACCGCCTTGGCGCCGGCGATCCAGTCGGGCGTCGCCGGCGCGAGCGCGAGCACGATGATCGTCGTCGCGTAGTGCTCGGGGCGGAAGGCGAGGAACATCGTGCGATCGGCGAGCGCGAGCGCCGGCAGCGCGATCGCGAGCGCGGCGAGCAGCCAGCGCGGCGGCGCGGCGGCGGCGAGCCCGCCGACCAGCGCGGCGAGCACGGCGGCGTAGAGCGCGACGTCGACGAGCGTGCGGCGGTGGCCGCCGAGGAGCGGCATCCGGGGCCACAGCGGCAGCTTGGTCGTGCCCGGCCGCAGGAAGTAGAGCGCGCCGCCGATCGGCGGCAGGTAGCGTCCGGTGAGCGGACCGCTGCCGCAGCCGAGGCCGAGCCCCTCGAAGAGCGCGCTCCACAGGATCGCCTTCTCGAACGCGACCGGCGCGAGCCACCAGCGACCGATCGTCGCCACCGCGCCGAGGCCGGGCGTGAAGCCGCACCAGAGGATCCAGCCGCCGAGGTAGAGCGCGAGCTTGACCGCGTAGAGCGCGTAGACCGCGGGCGGCGTGCCGTAGCCCTGCATCGCCCACGCCTCGCAGACCAGGCGGCCGCGCTCCTCCATCGGCAGCCGCGACCAGGCGAGCGGCTCGTAGGGCGGCGGCACCGGCCGGAGGAGGCTCACGCAGGCGAGGATACGCGCCGCGCCGGCGCGCGGATCGCGCCCGGTCGGCGCGTCACCTGGCCGATCGGGGAGCCGGCGCGGAAAGCCGTTTGCGCGCGCCGGCCGCGGTGCACACTGGAGCGATGGCCGATCGTTCCAGCCACCGCGCGGGCCTGCGCCGCGAACGCACGCACGCCTCGCCGCAGTTCCACGACGGCCGCTTTCGCAACCCCGGCGGCCTCGGCGTCGGGCTGCGCAAGGGCACCGGCTGGCAGGTCGCGCGCGAGTACCTGCACGGCAGCGATCGCCGCGTGCCGGTGGCGCCGCTGCCGTCGGTCGACCCGCGCGCCGGCTGGGCGCGGCCGCCGGCGACCGGCCTGCGCGCGACGTGGCTCGGCCACTCGACGGTGCTGCTCGAGGTCGACGGCGCCCGCGTGCTGACCGACCCGGTGTGGAGCGAGCGCGCGTCGCCGCTGCGGGTCGCCGGCCCGCGCCGCTTCCAGCCGGTGCCGGTCGCGATCTCCGAGCTGCCGCCGCTCGACGCGATCGTGCTGTCGCACGACCACTACGACCACCTCGACCGCGCGGCGATCGTCGAGCTCGCGCGCGCCGGCACGCCGATCGTGACCTCGCTCGGCGTCGGCGCGCGGCTCGAGGCGTGGGGCATCCCCGGCGAGCAGGTGCTCGAGCTCGACTGGTGGGAGCAGGTCGACGTCGCGGGCCGCGAGCTGCGCCTGACCGCGGCGCCGTCGCAGCACTTCAGCGGCCGCAGCCTCGGCGATCGCAACCAGACCCTGTGGTCGTCGTTCGTGATCGCGGGGCCGCGCCACCGCGTCTTCTTCAGCGGCGACACCGGGCTGACGCCGGTCTACGGCGAGGTCGCGACGCGGCTCGGGCCGTTCGACCTGGTCATGCTCGAGGTCGGCGCGTTCCACCCCGCGTGGGGCGACATCCACCTCGGGCCGGACCGCGCGCTCGACGCGCTGGAGCTGCTCGGCGGCGGGCGCTTCCTGCCGATCCACTGGGGGACCTTCAACCTCGGCCTGCACGACTGGGATCAGCCGGCCGAGCGCCTGCTCGAGGTCGCGCCCGCGCGCGACGTCGAGCTGGTGATGCCGCGCCTCGGCGAGGTCGTCGAGCCGGCCCACGCCGCGCCGCCTCGCCCGTGGTGGCGCGCCGTCGAGCTGGTGATG
>DASZXE010001072.1:0-5000 GCA_035546475.1 Kofleriaceae bacterium | reverse complement strand
CCGGCGCCGGCGCCGGCGCGGGCGCGTCGGCGGGCGCCGCGGCACGAGCAGGCGCCGCCTCGGGCACGGCCGCCTCCGGCGCGGTGAAGACGTCCATCGCGTCGCTCGCATCGACCGCGGCGAGCGCATCCACGCCGCCGTCGGCCGGCACGTCACATGCGCCGGCACCGGCGCCCATCGCCGCCGCGGCCACCAGCATCACTCCACGCATCCAGGACGTACGCATCGCTCGAGCTCCTCGCTCCCCTCCATTGCAGCGGCGATGCCAGCGCCAAGTGCGCGCCGCCCCTGCCCTTCCGCGCAGCGGTGGCCCGGCGGACACGGGCGGTGTGTCGCCGGCATCCCTCGCCGGCGGGAACTGGCGGTCCGGCCCGGCGCCACCGGTGGAACGACGCTGCGGCACGGGCCACGGCGGCGCGACGACGGACCGCGTCCTCGTGCAGTACGGGCTCGACTCGTGCTTCTCGGCGCGGCACGCCGACGGCACGTCGGATCGGCGCCGGCGTCGCCGTGATACAAACCGCCGCCATGCGTACCTCTCTCGCATCGTTGTTGCTGCTGGCGGCGCTGCCCGGCGCGGTCGGCTGCAAGGGGAAGAAGAACCAGGAGAAGCCGGCGGCGGGCTCGGGCAGCGGGACCGCCGCGGCCGGCGCCGGCACCGCCGCGGGCACCGGCGGCTCGGCGGGCACCGGCGCGCCGACCGACACCACGCAGTCGGCGACCACCACCGCCAGCGGCGCGCTGAAGCCGGTCAACGAGTGCCCGCCCGCGCTCAAGGACACCGACAAGGGCCTGTCGCGCACGATCCCGGCCGGCTGCGTGACGTCGGTCGAGGGCGAGTACTACGTCGACGGCGAGCTGATCATCGAGGCCGGCGCCGTCCTCCGCTTCAAGCCGGACGCGGCGCTCTACGTCGGCTACAGCGATCCGTCGAAGCTCGTCATCAAGGGCACGCCGGACAAGCCGGTGACGTTCGCGTCGGGCGGCGACCCGGTGCCGGGCGCGTGGAGGGGCGTGCACCTGTATGAAAAGGCGGCGCGCTCGCAGATCACCGGCCTCGTCGTCGAGCACGCGAACGTCGCGCTCGAGCTCGACGCGTCCGACGTGTCGATCAAGGACACCACGCTGCGCGCGAGCAAGGACGTCTCGGTGCGCATCAGCAACGACGTCACGCTGGCGGCGTTCGACAACGTGACGTTCGACCAGCCGGGGCCGATGGCGATGTCGCTGCCGCCGTCGGCGATGATCGGGCTCGGCGCCGGCAACCACCTGCCGCCCGACACCACGGTCGAGCTGCGCGCGGGCACCGCCGCCGCGTCCGGCACCTGGCCGGCGCTCGGCGCGCCGGTGCGCGTCGACGGCGAGGTCTACATCGAGGCGAAGGCGGCGCGGCCGACCATCACGCTGGCGGCCGGCGCCACCTACAAGTTCGACGGCGCCGGCGCGCTCTACGCCGGCTACAACGAGGACGGCGAGCTGAAGGCGGCCGGCACGCCCGACAAGCCGATCACGTTCGACTCGTCGACGGACGCGGCGCCCGGCGCGTGGGACAAGGGCATCGTCTCGTACGAGCACGGCACGATCTCGCTCGATCACGTCGTCGTGAAGCACGGCGGCGCCGACGGCGCCGGCGCGGTGCGCGCCCAGGGCGGCAAGCTGAGCATCACCGGCTCGACGATCGCCGAGAACACGGTCGGCGTGTCGCTCGACGACAGCTCGCAGCTCGTCGCCTTCGACGGCAACACGCTGAAGGACAACAAGGACCAGGGGATGATCGTGCGGCCGCGCCACCTCGGCTCGTTCGGCGCCGGCAACACCTGGAACGGCCAGCAGCTCCTCGTCCACAACGGCAACGTCGAGACCAGCGCGACGTGGGCGCTCCAGAAGGACGCGGCGGTCGTCGTCGACGGCGAGCTCTACGTCGACGGCGCGACGGTCACGATCCCGGCCGGCGCGCGCTACCTGTTCAGCGACTCGGGCGGGCTCTTCGTCGGCTACAACAAGGACGCGTCGCTGGTGGCCGAGGGCACGGCGACGATGCGCATCGTCCTCCAGGGCCAGCGCGACGAGGTCGGCGCGTGGAAGGGGCTCGAGCTCGACGCCCACTCGGTCGCGAGCAAGCTCGCCCACGTCAGCGTGCGCGACTCGGCCAACGGCTGCGTGCGGGTCAACGACGGCACCGCGACGATCGACGACCTCGTCGGCGGCAAGTGCGAGACGGCGACCTTGACGTGGTCGTGCAGCGCGAAGGTCACCCAGACGAACGTGACGGCCGAGAAGCCGCAGAAGACCGCCGCCCAGCCGCCGAGCTGCTGACAGGGTTGGCCAGAACCGGTCCTGGCCTGCGTTCCGTCGATCCAACCGATCGAATTCGCACGCGCCGACCGCCCGGGCGCTCTTGCCGCGGCGCTGCGCCGTCGGCAGGCGGCGCTCGTCCCGGCGGCGGCGTCCGCGTCACGGCTTCGCCAGGAAGGCCGCCACGTCGGCGGCGACGGCGGCGCGCTTGGCGATGCACAGGTCGAGCGCCTCGGCCGCCTCGGTGACCTCCTTGTCGCCGCCGGGCAGGGGCTCGACCTTCGGCCGGAAGATCGTGTCGAGGTCGGCGCGGTGCGCGGCGTCGCAGTAGAAGCCGGTCACGCGCACGATCGCGGGGCGGACGAGGAACGGCATCGCGTCGAGCACCTGATCGAGGTGGTGCGAGACGAAGGCGTAGACCTCGCCGCGGCTGGTCGGATCGCCGGCCGCGCTGAAGATGAGCGTGATCAGCTCCTCGAGCGTGAGGTCGCCGGCGCCGAGGTGGGCGATCGCGGCCGCGCGCACCGCCGGATCGTGCGCGAGCACCATGCCGCCCAGCAGCGCGCCGCGCAGGTTGTGATCCTCGGTCTTCGCGAAGGCCGCCTCCAGCTTGCGGGCGAGCGCGTCGTCGCCGGCGTGGGTGGCGGCCGCGAGCGCGACGGCGGCGAGCCCGGGATCCATCGTCGTCGGCTTGCGCAGGTAGGCGGCGGCGAGCTTCTTCGCCTGGGCGAGCAGCTTCGGGTCCTGCGCGAGCACGGCGGTCGTGGCCAGCAGCTTCGGCCGCATCGTCGCCACGATCGCGGCCTCGTCGGCGTGCGGCGTCCAGCCGGCGGCGCGCGCGGGGCCGGCGAACGCCTTGCCGAGGAAGCGGACGTAGGCGGCGCGCTGGTCGTCGGCGACGAACGGGTCGATGCCGAGCGCGAGGTCGAGCGCGACGTCGGTGAGCTCGGGCGCCTTGTCGGCGGCGACCGCCGGGATGACCGCGAGCAGCTCGCTCATCGGCGCGTGGCCGGCGTCGACCATCGCGCGCAGGTTGTAGAGCGCGGCGGCGCGGCTGACCGAGTCGATCGCCGGGGTCGCCAGCAGCGCCGCGCCGAGCGCCGGCGTGTAGCGCACGCGGTAGTAGCCGCGGCCACCGGCGTTGCCGTCGACCCACGCCGGGCAGCCGGGCGCGGTGAGCGGCACGCGCGCGGTCTTGCCCGAGAAGAGGAAGCACTGGTCGGGCGACGGCTTCGCGACGGCGCCCGCGCCGGCCGCGCCGCCGGTGGCGACGCACATCGGGATCGTCCACGTCTGATCGGCGGAGCCGGGCGAGCCGATCGGCAGGAACCGCTCCTGCGAGAGGACGAGCTCCGCCCGATCACCGGTGCAGGCGAGGTCGAGCGAGACGAGCGGGATGCCGCCCTGCTCGAGGAAGCTGGCGAACGCCGTCGAGATGTCGGGCCGCGACGCCTTCGCGAGCGCGTCGATGAAGTCCTGCGCGCCGGCGTTGCCGCCCGCGTGCGCGGTCAGGTAGTCGTGCAGCACCTTCTGGAAGGTGTCGCGGCCGATCCACGCCTCGAACATCGACAGCACCGCGCCGCCCTTCTCGTATGAGATCGCGTCGAACGCGCCGACGATGTCGTTGTGCTCGCGGATCGGGTTGTGGATCTTGCGCGCGCTGACGAGGCTGTCGGCGGCGAACGCGGTCTGCGCGGCCTGCAGGCGGTGGAGGCGGATGCTCCAGCGCGGCTGCCAGTCGTCGACGACGCGGTCGGCCATGAAGTCGGCGAACGACTCGTTGAGCCAGATGTCGTCCCACCACGACATCGTCACCAGGTCGCCGAACCAGTGGTGCGCCATCTCGTGGGCGACGGTGCCGGCCAGCTCCTGCTGGAAGTCGGCGGACTCCTCGCTCGGCTTGGCGAGGATGATCTTCGACGCGTAGGTGATCATGCCCGGGTTCTCCATCGCGCCGAGGAAGGTCGGGATCGCGACGAGGTCGAGCTTCGGGTAGGGGAACGGCAGGCCGAGGTAGCGCTCGAGGCCGGCGAGCAGCGCTGGCGTCGCCTGCTCGAGGTAGCGCGTCTCGGTGGCGCGGCCGTGCGGGACGACCGCGCGCACCGGCGTGTGGTTGACGCCGGCGGGGCCGAGGTCGACGACGTCGAACGGGCCGACCGCGAGCGCGACGAGGTAGCTCGGCAACGGCGGCGTGCGCGTGAAGACGACGGTGTGGCGATCGCCGTCGTCGCGCTCCGACTCGATCGGCGTGTTGGAGACGGCGACCAGGCCGGCCGGCACGTGGAGCGTGAGCTGCCACGGCACCTTGAACGACGGCTCGTCGAAGCAGGGGAACGCGCGGCGGGCGCCGGTCGCCTCGAACTGCGAGTAGAGGTAGGTCGCGCCGTCCTCGGCCTGGCGGAAGAGGCCCTCCTGGTCGCTCATGCTGACGGGCGCCTGGCCGTGGTAGGCGATGCGGATCGTCGCCGGGCCGGCGGGGACGGCCTCGGGCGTGGAGAGCAGGAGGAACTCGCCGTGCTCGGTGGCGGTGGCGTCCTGGGCGGCGGCGCCGGCGGTGGCGGTGCTGGTGATCGTCGCGCGATCGATCGTTAGCGCCTTGCCGTGCAGCCAGAGGTCGCGGGCGGCGTGATCGAGGCGGACGTCGATCGTGATCGTGCCGTCGAACGAGTCGCGGGCGGGATCGAGCGAGAGGTCGAGCGCGTACT
>DASZXE010001071.1:0-3357 GCA_035546475.1 Kofleriaceae bacterium | reverse complement strand
GACCGGCGTCCCGACCGGCGTCCCGACCGGCGTGCGCACGCCGCCGGTCGGCCTCACCGCGCCTCGCGGCGGCGCCCGGTCCGGGAACCGCTCCGCGAGCAAGTCCGCCAGCAGCTCGCGCCCGCGCAGGCTCGCGCTCGTCGACGCCTCCAGCGCCGCCACCGCGTCGCGCGCGTGCTGGAACCGCTGGTCTCGGTCGCGCGCGAGCAGCGTCATCGCGATCGCGTCGAGGTCCGCCGGCAGGTCCGGCACCAGCTCGCGCGGCGGCGTGATCGGCTGGTGCAGCGCGCGCGCCAGCGTCTCCTCCAGCGACCCGCCCGCGAACAGCGGCCGTCCGACGATCAGCTCCCACATCATCACGCCGACCGCGAACAGGTCGCTGCGCCCGTCGAGGTCGCCGCCGAGGATCTGCTCGGGCGACATGTACGCGGGCTTGCCCTTGATGGCGCCCGACCGGGTCGCGCCCGTCGACGCCACCGCCTTCGCGATGCCGAGGTCGCTCACCTTCACCGCGCCGTCCCACGACACGAGCACGTTGTGCGGCGACACGTCGCGGTGGACGACGATCTGCGGCTTGCCGTCGACGACGAGGTCGTGCGCGTGGCCGAGCCCGCGCAGCACGCCGGCCAGCACGTGGACGAGCACCGGCCACGGCAGCCGCCCCGCCGCCGCCACCTGATCGAGGTCGCGCCCCTCGACGAGCTCCATCACCAGGTAGAGCCGCCCGAGCTCGTCGCGGTCGAAGTCGAGCGTCTGCACGACGTTCTCGTGGCGCAGCATCGCCGCGAGCCGCGCCTCGTTGACGAACATCTCGGCGAAGCCGGGCTGCCGCGAGTGCTCGGAGAGCACGCGCTTGATGGCGACCGGCCGGGTGAAGCCCTCGGCGCCGCGCACGACCGCGACGAAGACCTCCGCCATGCCGCCGGCGCCCAGCGGCCGCACCAGCTCGTACTTGCCCAGCCTTTCGTTCACAGGCAACCGCCGCGCACGACGGCCGATAGCCGGGCCATGACTCGCTCCAGGTTCACGCTCACGTTGTCGGCACGACCCCGCCTCCGGTTGCTTGCGATCGCGACGATCGCGATCGCGGCGATCGCGATCGCGGCCGGGCTCGCCCGCCCCGCCACCGCCCAGGACTCCAGCCAGGCGCGCACGATCCTCGTCGACGAGGGCGGCTCGTACGAGGTGCCGGTCCACCCGGACTTCGTCACCGTCCTCTACCTGCCCGACAAGGTCGTCAAGGCGCTCGCCTCCGACACCGTGAACTACGAGGTCAAGCCGATCGCGTCGACGACGATCGCGATCCGGCCGCTCGCCGCCAACGCGCGGCCGGCCAACCTGTCGCTCGCGACCGACACCCTCCACGTCTCGATCATCCTGCGCATCGCCGCCAGCCGCGAGCAGGCGCTGACGCAGGTGACGTTCAAGCGGGCCGACGTCGAGGCCGAGCTGCAGCGCCGCATCGACGAGGGCGTGCGGGCGCGCACCGCCGCGCTCGAGGCGCGCATCGCCGCGCTGCAGCAGCAGCAGGACGCCGCGCTGCCGCGGCTCGCCGACGAGCTGATCGCCGGCCGCCTGCTCACGCGCCTCGACGTGCGCAAGCTCGGCGCGATCGAGCGCAACGATCACAACGTCGTCGTCGAGGTCACGCGGGTCGTCCTGGTCGGCGACGACGCGTACCTCCTGTTCACGCTGCAGGACCGCGACCGCGCGCCGTACCGCCTGGCCACCGCGAAGGTGCTCGACGGCGCCACCGACCGGGCCGGCGTCGTCCGCTTCACCGGCGACGCCAGCGAGGCGGCGCAGGGCGGCGTGGTCGGCATCGTGCGCGCCGGCGGCCGCGGCACCGGCGTCGTGATGGTGCGCCGCGCCGCCGACGTCATCGGGCGGCCGCTCACGCTGGTGGTGGCGGAGCCCGGCGGCAAGGGCGAGGTCGCCGTCGATCGGATCGTGCTGCGATGACGGCCCGCGCGCTCACCCTCGCGCTCACCCTCGCCGGGGCCGCTGCCGCCGCGGTCGCCGCCGCCGGTGTCGCCCACGCCGATCGCCGCGAGGCCTCGCTGCACGCCGAGCTCGTCGGCGGCGCGCTCGCGACCGGCGACACCGACGCGCCGGGGGCGACGTCGCTCGTCCCGCTCGCCGGCCTCGCCGCGCGCGCGAGCTACGCCACCCACGACGCCTACCAGTACGACGTCGCGCTCACGCTCCTGCGCGCGGGCGAGGCCGCGTTCGGCCCGCACACGTTCACGCCCGCCGGCCGGCCGCCGGTCAGCGGCCCGTACCAGGTCGGCGCGTTGCTCGCGCGCGTCGACGGCGGCGTCACCCTGCGGCTGGGCGTGCGCTGGATCCCGACCGTGCGGCTCGCCGCCGGCGTGCAGCTCCGCCGCCTCGGCGAGGCCGAGGTCACGACGCCGGGCGGCACGCTCACCGGCCGCGACGCCGGCCTCGCCTTCGAGCTGATCGGCGCCGGCGCGATCGGGCTCGACCACCGCGTCAATCGCCGCCTGATCGTGGGGATCTCCACCGGCGTCAGCCTGGCCGTGCCGGTCAGTGGCCCGCCCGCCCGCACCGTCGAGCTGACGCTCCACGGCGCCTACTACTGGTACCCACGTTGGTAACCAGAATCGGGGCGATCGCTATTTGGTTACCTCGAATTGCGATCCGTCGAGTCCGGTGATTCCGTGGGATCACGCGGTCTCCTCGTCCGCGATCGATCGCTGGTGAGCGCGATCGTCGTCGGCGAGGCAACCGCGGACGCGAGGTGTCGATAACCGGCGCAGAGCCGGAGGAAGGGTCGCCGCACGATGAGCACGAAGCCCGG
The DNA here is from genome assembly GCA_035546475.1 of Kofleriaceae bacterium. Lineage (GTDB taxonomy): Bacteria > Myxococcota_A > Polyangia > Haliangiales > Haliangiaceae > UBA2376. The sequence continues at coordinate 536 of DASZXE010001071.1, read as the reverse complement.
GTCGTCCATGCCAGTCTCGCCATCACGCACGTCGCTCGCGCTCGGCGCGCTCGTCGCGATCGGCGCCGCCTGCGCACTGACCTGCAGCGGCGGCGCCGGCGTCGACGCGCCCGCGCGGCTGCACGGCCAGGTCTGGTGCGGCGGGCCGGTCGCGGGCGCGACGGTGCGCGTCTATCAGCTCGTCGACGGCCAGCAGCTCGCGCAGCTCGCCGAGCAGGTCACCGGCGCCGACGGCCGGTTCGACGTCCACGCGGCCGGCTACCAGCACCTGCTGGTCGTCGCCGACGGCGGCCGCTTCACCGACGGTGGCGCCACGATCCTGGTGCCCGCCGGCCACGGGCTCCGCGGCATCGCCGTCGACGTCGCCGCCGGCGAGGACCGCGACGTCGAGGTCACGCCGCTCACCGACGTGCTCGCCGGCCTCGCGCTCGCGCGCGCGGCCTCGGGCGAGCCGTTCAACGACGCGCTCGCCCTCGTCCACGATCGGCTGACCGCGCACCTCGACTTCGATCCGACCCGCACGCCGATCGCCGACG
>DASZXE010001070.1:0-4493 GCA_035546475.1 Kofleriaceae bacterium | reverse complement strand
GGTCGACGCGATCGACGAGGCCGCGCGCACCGCGACCGCGCCCGCGAACGCGTCGAGCTCGGGCGCGGCGCTCATCGCGCCACCGCCGCGCGCGGGGCCTCGGTCGCCCGCACCGCGCGGTCGAGCGCGCCGGCGAGGTCGGCCTGCAGGTCCTCGACCGCCTCGATGCCGATCGAAAGCCGCAGGAGACCGTCGGAGATGCCGGCGGCGGCGCGCGCCTCGGCCGACATCGACGCGTGGGTCATCGTCGCCGGGTGGGCGACCAGGCTCTCGACGCCGCCGAGCGACTCGGCGAGCGTGAAGCAGCGCAGGCCGTCGACGAACGCGCGCACCGCGGCGACGCCGCCGTCGAGCTCGAGCGAGAGCATCGCGCCGGCGCCGCGCTGCTGGCGGCGCGCGACGGTGTGCCCGGGGTGGGTCGCGAGGCCGGGGTAATGGACGGCGGCGAGGCCCGGCTGACCGACCAGCCAGGCGGCCAGCGCCGACGCGTTCTCCTGGTGCACGCGCAGGCGCGCGTCGAGCGTGCGCAGGCCGCGCAGCGTGAGGAAGCTGTCGAACGGCGCGCCGGTGAGGCCGAGCGCGTTGGCCCACCACGCGAGCTGCTCGTGCAGCGCGGCTTCGCGCGCGATCACCGCGCCGCCGACGACGTCGCTGTGGCCGTTGATGTACTTCGTCGTCGAGTGGACGACGACGTCGGCGCCGTGGTCGATCGGCGTCTGCAGCGCCGGCGACAGGAACGTGTTGTCGACGACCGCGATCGCCCCCGCCGCGTGCGCCGCGGCGATGACGAGGCGCAGGTCGGTGATGCGCAGGAGCGGGTTCGACGGCGTCTCGATCCAGACGACCTTCGGCGCCGGCTCGAGCGCGGCGGCGAGCGCGCGCGGATCGGTCAGGTCGGCGGTGACCAGCTCGAACGCGCCCTTCCGCGCGAGCGCGTTGAACAGCCGCCAGCTCCCGCCGTAGCCGTCGTGGGGGACGACCAGGCGGTCGCCGGGGGCGAGCAGCGCGTGGAGGACGAGCGTGATCGCGGCCATGCCGGTCGCGGTGATGACGCCGCCGGCGCCACCCTCGAGCGAGGCGAGGGCCTCGCCGAGCAGGTCGCGCGTCGGGTTGCCGCTGCGGGTGTAGTCGTAGCGGCGCTTCTGATCGAAGCCGGCGAAGCTGAAGTTTGACGACAGGACGAGCGGCGGGGTGACGGCGCCGAACGCGGGATCGCGATCGATGCCGGCCCGCACCGCGGCGGTGACGTGGCTGCGGCGCGAGGTCATCACAGTTCTCCTTCGGGCCTGCTCGCGCGCTGCGCGCGCTCGGCCGCTCCCTCGTGGGAGCTGCCCCGTTGCTCGCTTCGCTCGCCGCCCCACTCGTCGCGGCCGGCCCTCGGGGCACCTCCCGGCGCGCGGAGGATCGCGGCGATGGCGGCCGGCTCCTTGAGGAAGGCGTCGTGGCCGTAGGCCGACGACAGCTCGTGGAGGCGGCACCGCCCGGCGAGGGCGCTGGCGAGTGTCCGCAAGTCGGACAGCGGGACCAGCCGGTCCTCGGCGACGCCGACGAGCGTGGTCGGGGTGACGATGCGGGCCGGATCGACGGCGTGGAGGTCGATCGACTCGGAGAGGCGGAGGAAGGCGGCCGGCGACCAGCGGGCGACGTAGCGCGCGCCGCACGCCTCCAGGTAGTCGTCGGAGGCGGCGCGGGCGCGCTGTCCGGTGAGCCGGACAGGCGCGTCGAAGCGGGCGGCGAGCTCCTCGGGCGTGCGGTAGCTGAGCATCGCGAGCTGGCGGGCGAGCGACAGCGCCTCGTCGGCGGCGCCGTGGTCGAGCCCGAGCGCGACGATCTTGCGCTGCAGGCCGCGCCACGCGCTGGCGAACGGGTGCGGGCGGTGCGCGCCGCTGATGGCGACCAGCCGGGCGAGGCGCGCCGGGTAGCGGGCGGCGAACGCGAGGCCGACCATCGCGCCGTACGAGCTGCCGACGAAGGCGGCGAGCCGCGCGACGCCGAGCGCGTCGAGCACGGCGGCGACCGCGTCGGCCTGGTCGGCGGTGTCGATCGGCACGTCGAGCGCGCCGTCGGCGCCGAGCCAGTCGAGGCCGATCAGGCGGCGGCGCGCCGGGTCGAGCGCGCGGCCGGGGCCGACCTGCTCCTGCCACCAGCCGGGCTCGGCGTCGACGGCGGAGGCGCCGGCGTGGCGGGTCGCCGAGATGCCGCCGAGGACGACGACCGCGGGCAGGGTCGGCTCGCCCTGGGTCTCCCAGCGGAGGCGCACGCGGTGGGGGCCGGCGTGACGGAGCAGGAGCTCGACGTCGAGCTCGCCGCGCAGCGCGGGGACGGACGCGGAAGGAGGCCGCGCTCGCGGGATCTCGGGAGCGGGCGTGGCCGTGGCAGCGGCCGCGGCACTGGCAGTGGCAGCGGGACGGCGAGAGGCGAGGGCGGCGCTGGACATCGGGTGGCTCCTGGAAGGGCAACCCGACGAGGTCCGCGGTCCGATGATGCCTGTCGCCCCCGCTCGCGCGAGGCACGACCCATCTTCCGGTGGACGGCAGTCCGTCCCCGCAGGATTTGGCACCGTGGGTGGTCGCGCAGGCGCGCGGCCCCTGGTTGCCCCGGCTTCTTCGGGCCTGTCCCTCAGCCGGTCTCGATGGGGTTGTGATGATGACTCTGTGTGATCGCCGCGAGAGTGTCAATCCAAGATCGCGGACAAAATGACAAGACAGCGGAATTGCTGGGCGCAGCCACGCCGCCGCACGCAACGCCGCACCGCGTGCGCCGCGCCGCCCCGCGCCGCCGCGCCGCTCAGCTCGTCGGCGACAGCTCGAGGTCGAGCCACGACGCCGTGTCGCACGTGTAGTCGCCGTTCGTCGTCGTCGACAGCACCGCCGGCCCGGGCGCGAGGTCGATCGGCCCGAACGGCACCGCCGCGTCGTACGTCCCGAGCACCGGGCTCGTCCACCGCTCGACGCCGCCCTGGCTGATCGTGAACTGCGCGCCGTTCCCGCACCGTTGCCGCCAGTCCTGCAGCCCGACCGCGCCGCGCAAGGAGCCGTAGCCGTCCGGCACCTGGATCGTCACCGTGCTCGGCGCGTGGGCGAACACGCCGGTGCAATGGTGCGCGCCGTCGACGGTGAAGCCCGGCCCCCAGCTCGTCCGATCGACCAGCAGCTCGCCCCAGCCGACCGTCCCCGCCGGCGCCAGGTCGCGCGCGCGCAGCACGCCGGTCGCCGCCGCCGGGCAGCGCGCCACCTCGCCACCGGCGAGCGTCGTCCACCGCTGGTGCAGCCACAGCCGGAGGTCGAGCGCGCGCTGCTCGGCCTGCGGGCCGCGGTTCAGCACGTCGCGCGCGACGTCGTCGTGGATGAGCGCGGCGGCCGCCCCCGCGTCGGCGTCGACGCGGTCCCAGTCGAGCGCGGCCAGGAGCTCGCGCTCGAGCGCGTCGACGTCGCGGCCGCTCGCGAGCGCGCGCGCCAGCACCGGGTCGGTGTACGGCGCGTGCGACTGCGAGTTGTACGACCACGGCGACGTCGTCCACGGGTGGCGCGGATCGACCGCCATCGCGCTGTCCCAGTACCAGGCGCCGAGGTCGACGTCGAAGTCCCACGGCACGATGCGCACGCGGCCGTGATCGTCGAACAGGTAGAAGTTGTTGCCGTCGGCGGAGAACGAGTCCTGCGAGCCCATGATCGACCGCGCGACGCTCTCGCGCAGGAAGCCGTCGAGGTCGACCTGCGCCTCGACGTCGGCCAGCGAGCCAGTCGCGACCGCGTCGGCGGCGGCCGCCAGCTCGGTGCCGTCGCCGCCGAACTTCGTCTCCGGCTCGTACCACGTCAGCGGATCGGCCATCGGGTTCAGGCCCTGGCCCCAGGCGTGCCCGTTCATGCTGTAGAGCGCGCCGTCGTCGTGGCCGAACCAGCGCTCGACGAAGCGATCGTCGATGCTCTCGAGCACGACGAAGAAGCCGGCCGGCGCGCCGTTGACGGTCAGCCGCGCCCAGCCGGTGCGCGCCGCCGGGATGCCGGCGCGCCGCATCGCCGAGGTGCACAGGTACTCGTCGAGGTAGCCCGGGTCCTGCGACGAGTTGTCGAGCTTGAGCTCGTCGAGCGCGCGCCAGGTCTGGCCGCGCACCTCGTGATCGAAGGAGAGCTTGAGCGACGGCTTGCCGGCGATCAGGCTGCCGGAGCCGAACGCGCGCACGCCGATGCCGTCGACGCGCTCGCCGTCCCAGGTGAAGTCGGCGCGCACCCAGGTCTTGGCCCACGGGTTGTCGCGCATGGTCGCCCAGTCGGCGTCCGCCATCGTCAGCGTGACGTCGTGGATGCGGCGCGGATCGAAGACGGCGGCGGACGGATCGGGCGGAACGTCGATCGAGTCGCCGACCGCCGGCTCGTCGGGGCCGACGGTCGGCGCGTCGAGCTGGCCGCCGCAGGCCGCCCCGGCGACGAGGCCGGCGGCGAGGCCCGCGGCGAGGCCGGCGGTAGCGAGGCGGCGCACGCCGCGATCCTACT
>DASZXE010001069.1:0-3857 GCA_035546475.1 Kofleriaceae bacterium | reverse complement strand
GAGGAGGTCGGCGCCGCGACGGTCGCCGCCGGCGCGCTCGACTTCCTGGCGAAGGTCGACATGTCGCCGTCGCGGCTCGCGCGGCGGCTGCTCTACGTGCTGCGGCTCGCACGCGCCGAGGCGCACCTGCGGCGGGCGTCGACCGACCTCGAGGACCAGCGCCACCTGCTCGACGCGCTGGTGTCGCAGCTCCCGACCGGCGTGGTCGTCGTCGATCGCGCGCTGACCGCGGCGCAGATCGCCAACGCGCGCGCCGAGGAGGTCGTGGGCGCCGGCGCCGCCGAGCTGTTCGCGCCGGCGCCGGGCTCGGTCGCCGAGCGCGCGCGGGCGGCGCTCGCCGAGGCGATCGCGACCGGCGACGCCGCGACGATCGAGGGCACCGTCAGCCACGGCGACCGCGAGCTGCGGCTGCGGGCGACGCCGATGGTCGGCGAGCGCTCGGCCGGCGCCATCCTCGTCATCGACGACGTCACCGACGAGGTGATGGCGCGGCGGACCGCCGAGCGGGCGGCCAAGGCGCGCGAGGAGCTGCTGGCGATCGTCTCGCACGACCTGCGCGGGCCGCTGTCGGCGATCGGCATCGCGCTCGAGGGCCTGCGCGACGTCGGCCTCGACGCGCCGGCGCGCGAGAAGTACATCGCGGCCGTGCAGCGATCGGTGGCGCGCGGCGAGCGGCTCATCCGCGATCTGCTGCTCGCCCACCAGCTCGAGGCGGGCGGCGTGCGGGTGGAGCCGCGGTCGCTCGCGGTGCGCTCGCTGCTCGAGCAGGTCGCGCGCGATCACGAGCTCGTCGCCGGCAACGAGGGCGTGAAGGTCGTCCTCGACATCGCCGCCGACGCCGACCGGGTGTGGGCCGACAAGGACCGGTTGAACCAGGCGTTCGCCAACCTGTTCGACAACGCGTTCCGCCACGCGCGCGGCACGCCGGCGATCGAGCTGGCGGCGCGCGTCGATCCGGGCGGCGCGGTGCACCTGAGCGTGCGCGACCACGGCCCCGGTGTGGCGGCGGAGGCGCTGCCGCACGTGTTCGACCGCTACTGGCAGGGGCGCAACCGCCGGGGCGGTGCCGGGCTCGGGCTCGCGATCGTGCGCGGCATCGCCCGCGCACACGGCGGCGACGCGTTCGTCGCCAACCATCCCGAGGGCGGCGCGCAGTTCACGATCGTGCTGCCGCCGCCGCCGGTCAGCGCGACGCCGTCGCCGGGCCGGGCGTGACGCCGTAGATCACGACGCGGCGGTTGGCGTCGGGCGGCTGCAGCACCGCGTCGGACTCGCCGACCGCGATGATCGCGACCTGCTCGCGCGGCACGCCGCGCGTGTAGAGGAAGTCGGCGACCGCGGCGGCGCGGCGGCTCGACAGCTCGAAGTTGTGGTCCGTCGAGCCGGACGGATCCGCCTGGCCCTTGATGACGATGCTGCGGTGGGGGTTCGCCTTCACCCACGCGACGACGTCGTCGAGGACCGGCGCCGCGGTCGGCGCGAGCTGCGACGAGTCGAGCGCGAACAGGACCTGATCCTGCGGCGCGATCGGCTGCGTGCGGCCGGTCGAGGCGGCGGTGTCGCCGACGGCGGCCGGCACGGTCGTCCGGGCCGTGGCCTCGAAGTCCGGTGGCGGCGGCAGCGTCCGGGCTTGCCGGTGGCTCGCGCAACCGGCCAGGCCGAGGGAGACGAGGACGGTGATCATCGTGTTGCGCATGCAGGCCGGTGCTGCAACCGATGTGCCTCGCGTCCGTGCGCCGGCGCCGTGGTGCGGCCGTGCGAACGGGCGCGGGCGCTCGCCTTGCCATGAGGCGTGCTCCTCCCGTGCGGAGGTGCGCGGGGAGCTGCGCGGAGATGCGCGCGCAGGAGCCCGGTGGCACCCGGCTTGCTGTGAAGGGGTTCCATGCGACTCGGATCGATTCTCTCCACCATCGTGTTCGGCGCCGCGACCTGCGCCTTCCTCTCTCCCGCGTCCGCCCGGCCGTGGCGGCACGACCACGCGCCGCGCACCGGCGGCACCTTCGGCATCGGGATCGGCATCGGCCACATCTCGTGCGAGGACTCCGACGGCAACGACTGCGGCGGCGGCGACCTGCCGGCCGGCGGGATCTCGCTGCGCGCGGGCAGCATGCTGAGCCCGGAGACGTCTCTGTCGGCCGAGCTGTGGGGCATGACCCACCGCGAGGACGGTCAGACCGTCACCCAGGGCATCCTCGCCGGCGTCGTGCGCGGCTGGGTCGCGCCGATCCTGTGGCTCGAGGGCGGCGTGGGCGTCGCGCGCACGACCAGCGAGTACGACATCGGCGTCGGCACCGAGGTGTCGCAGTCCGACGTCGTCCCGGCCGGCGTCGCCGGCATCGGCGTCGAGGTGCTGTCCGCGCCGGACCTGGCGATCGACCTCGAGCTGAAGGGCGGCGCCGGCCTCTACGAGGACGACCTGCGGGTCTTCAACGCCTCGTTCGGCGTCGGCGTCTCCTTCTACTGATCGCCGGCGGACTGCGGACTGCTGGCCGCGGGAATGCCACGGCGCGGCGGGGTGTAGTAAGACAACGGCACCCATGCTCGCGCTCGACAGCCTGGTCACCGACCTGATGTTCAAGGCTCAGGCCGCGCTCGATCAGAAGACGCTGATCGACGCGCTCGGCGGACCGGAGGTGGCGCGGCAGCGCAAGCTGCTCGACCCCGACATGCTCGATCCCCGGATGGAGATGGAGCTGTCGCCGTCGATGCCGTTCCGCCGGCGCGGCGAGCGGCGGCTGCTGATCATCGACGACAGCCAGCCGCTGCGGACCGATCCGCAGGAGCCGCGCATCGAGGTCGACCTCCGCCCGGCGCGCGAGGACCTGATCGCGATGTGCGAGGCGCTGCCGGTGCGGCTCGGCCGCGTGTTCGCGCTCGGCGCCTGGGGCGACGCGGTGCTGGTGGCGCGGTCGGCGCGCGACCTGCGGGCGATCTGCCTCCTGGCGTGGGCGCTCGACCCGACCGTCGACGTCGACGGCAAGCGGCGGGCGAGCCAGCTCGGCAAGCAGGAGTTCGAGGCCAAGATCATGGCCTACGAGAAGCGGCTGGAGGAGCTCGACGACGAGGACATCCTCGCGGCGATCGAGCCGCCGGTGACCCTCGAGCGGCGCGGCGACCTGCTGATCGTCGACGTGCTCGACGCCGACGGCACGTGGGACCAGCGCAACTCGGGGCTGATGGAGCAGCAGCTCGCGGCGATGGACCGGTTCTCGCTCCTGCCGGGGGCACCGGCGAGCAAGCGGAAGCCGGTGATCGCGCCGGCCGGCGCGGCGGCGGGCAAGGGAGGCGGCGCGGCGCAGGCGGCCGCGGGCTCGGGGTCGGCCTCGGGGTCGGCCACCGCCCCGGCTCCCGCTCCGGCCGCGCCGCCGCCTCCGCCGGAGCCGGTCGGTCCGCCGATCAAGGCCGTCGAGGTCGGCGGCTCGGTCTTGCTGGTGTTCCCCGCCGAGCGGTTCGATCTCGACGTCGCGGCCGCGCTCGGCAAGCGGGACTGGGACACCGTGCTGCGCCGCACCGACGCGCTGCCGGGCTCGCTGCGCGACCGGATCCAGCGCGACGGCGCCGGCTGGGTGGCGCCGCTCGAGTTCCTGTCCGAGGTCTTCATCGACGGCAAGCCGCTGTCGAAGCCGGCGTTCGAGGCGGGCGCCCGGCCGGTGGCCGGCGGCGGCCGCGCGCTCGAGGTCCACTTCCCGCGGTTCGGGCCGGCGGTGCTGCTCGAGGTCCCGGGCAAGGGTCGCTTCGTGACGTCGCTGCGCGAGCACGCCGACGACGTCGCCGCGCTGGTCGCGAGATGACGGGCGGCCTGCGCGGTCGCGCGGCGGCGCGGGTCGGGCTCGCGGCCGTGGCGGCGGCGGCGGTGG
>DASZXE010001068.1:0-12824 GCA_035546475.1 Kofleriaceae bacterium | reverse complement strand
AGGACCGGCTCGCCGGCGTCGTCGACGCGGGCGGCCGCGCGCGAGGCCTGGAGGTGGAGCAGCGCGACCAGGCCGTGGACCTCCGGCTCGGCGGGCGCCAGCGTCGCGAGCAGCGCGGCCAGGCGGAGCGCCTCGTCGGACAGCGCGGGGCGCAGGAGCTGGTCGCCGCCGCTCGCGGTGTAGCCCTCGTTGAAGACGAGGTAGACGACGTGCAGCACCGACGCGAGCCGCGCCCCCAGCTCGTCGCCGCGCGGGACCTCGAACGGCACGCGCGCAAGGGCGAGCGTCCGCTTGGCGCGCACCACCCGCTGCGCGACCGTCGCCTCGCTGGTCAGGTACGCGCGAGCGATCTCGGCCGTCGTGAGGCCGCCGACCAGGCGCAAGGTCAGCGTCACCTGCGCGTCCGGCGCGAGCGCCGGGTGGCAGGCGGCGAACAGCAGGCGCAGCACGTCGTCGGCGACGTCGTGGTCCATGCGGGCCTCGAGGGCGGCCTCCAGCTCCGCCCGCGGTCGGTCGTGATCGACGAGGTGCGCGAGCGCGTCGCCGGCGCGGTCGCCGGTGCGCGCGCGGCGGAGCGCGTTGAGGCCGCGGTTGCGGGCGGTGGTGACGAGCCACGCGCCGGGGTTGTCGGGGATGCCGGTCGCCGGCCAGTGCTCGAGCGCGAGCACGAGCGCGTCGTGCGCGAGGTCCTCGGCGAGCGCGACGTCGCGGGTGAGGCGGGCGAGGCCGCCGATGACGCGGGCAGCCTCGGCCTTCCAGACCTGCTCGATCGCGGCGCGCGTCGCGTCGGTCGCTGCCATCACCGGGCAGCATAGTCGCGCGGCGCGCGCGGCGCAGGTCAGCGCGACGGCGGCGGGCCGCCCGGGTCGAAGACCTGGAGGATCTCGCCGGTGCCGTCGCCGGCGAGGTTCATGAACTCGCACGCCAGCGCGATCGCCTCCTCGCGCGACGGCACCTCGACGAGCGCGAAGCCGTCGATCAGCTCCTTGGTCTCGGCGAACGGGCCGTCGGTGACGGTGGTCTTGCCGCCCTCGCAGCGGAGCTGGATGCCGCTCGACGGACGCACGAGGCCGCCGGTCATGAGCAGCACGCCGGACTTCAGTTGCTGCTCGGTGTAGGCGCCGATCGCCCGCATCTTCTCGGCGGTGGGCGGCGGCAGATCGGGACGCTGCTGGTAGGTCATCAGGAACTTCATGGTGGCTCTCCGGGTGTCGATCGATGCGTGACGTCGTGCGGGAGGTGAAGGTCAGCGCGGCGCCAGCAGCCGGCGCACGCGGTCGTCGCGCAGCCAGAGGCCGGCCCACAGCATCGCGCCGACGTAGACGGGGAAGAGGGTGTGGCTGAACAGCGGGTCGCCGACGCGCAGGTGTACCAGCACCGCGCCGCCGAGATACCCGGTCAGCAGCACGGCGCCGAGCGCGGCGGTGCGCGGGACGAGGTAGAGCGCGAGGCAGACCGCGAGCAGCACGCCGAGGCCGGGGCCGAGGTGCGCGGGGATGCCGAGGCGCTCGGACGTCTTCGCGACGACCGGCAGGTTGGCGAGCTTGATGCCGGCGTCGAACGCCAGGAACAGGGACGGGAGGCCGCTCAGGACGCGGCCGGCCCACGACACGCGCGCGCGAGGGCGGGCGGGCGCGCGCGCGGGCTCGGCGGCGAGGACGGGGCCGGCGGCGGGGAACGGGAGCTGGTGGGCGAGGGTGGTCTGCATGGTCGGGCTCCGGGTCGGGTGTGGGCGCTCGCTGGCGCGTGTTGGGCTCGTTGGCGCTCGTTGGCGCTCACCTCCGCGACAAACGAGCCCCCGCCGGATCGACACGACGCCGCACTTTTTTTTCGAGAGTGCGCTAGGGTCCGCCGTCACAGGTAGTAGCGACGATCCAACCCACGCTGGGGGAGCCACACGGCTGAGAGGCACGCGCTCGCGTGCGACCCCTCGAACTTGCCCGACCCGCGCTGGCGGCCACCGGGGAAAGGAAGCGCTCATGAGCGGCAACGGCAGCGACGGCACCTCACACGGCAACGGCAACGGCAACGGCAACGGCAACGGCAACGCCCCCGACGGCAACGGCAAGAAGCGCACCCTGCCGGTCGCCGGCGCCGACCCGGTCGCCGAGCTCGCCGCGGTCGAGGGCTTCCCGTCGTCGGAGAAGGTCCACGCCCTGGCCGGCGACCTGCGCGTCCCGTTCCGCCGCGTCCACCTGACCGGCGGCGAGGCGCCGTTCGACGTCTACGACACCAGCGGCCCCACCGGCCACGACCTCCACGCCGGCCTGCCGAAGCTGCGCCAGCCGTGGATCGATCGCCGCCTGCGCGACGGCGACACCGGCAACCGCTCGCAGATGCACTACGCCCGCCGCGGCGAGATCACCGAGGAGATGCGGTTCATCGCCCTCCGCGAGGGCCTCGACCCGGTCACCGGCCCCGAGTTCGTCCGCAGCGAGGTCGCCCGCGGCCGCGCCATCATCCCCGCCAACATCAAGCACCCGGAGAGCGAGCCGATGATCATCGGCCGCAACTTCCTGGTGAAGATCAACGCCAACATCGGCAACTCGGCCGTGTCGTCGTCGATCGGCGAGGAGGTCGACAAGCTCCGCTGGGCGACCAAGTGGGGCGCCGACACGGTCATGGACCTGTCGACCGGCAAGCAGATCCACGAGACGCGCGAGTGGATCATCCGCAACTCGCCGGTGCCGATCGGCACCGTGCCGATCTACCAGTGCCTCGAGAAGGTGGGCGGCGTCGCCGAGGACCTGACGATCGAGCTGTTCCTCGAGACGCTCGTCGAGCAGGCCGAGCAGGGCGTCGACTACTTCACGATCCACGCCGGCGTCCGGCTGCCGTTCATCCCGTGGACCGCGAACCGCACCACCGGCATCGTGTCGCGCGGCGGCTCGATCATGGCGAAGTGGTGCCTCGCGCACCACCAGGAGAACTTCCTCTACACCGAGTTCGAGCGCATCTGCGAGGTGATGAAGAAGTACGACGTCGCCTTCTCGCTCGGCGACGGCCTGCGGCCCGGCTCGATCGCCGACGCCAACGACCGCCCGCAGCTCGCCGAGCTCGAGACCCTCGGCGAGCTGACCAGGATCGCCTGGAAGCACGACGTGCAGGTGATGATCGAGGGCCCCGGCCACGTGCCGATGCACAAGATCAAGGAGAACGTCGACCTCCAGCTCGAGAAGTGCCACGAGGCGCCGTTCTACACGCTGGGCCCGCTGGTCACCGACATCGCGCCCGGCTACGACCACATCACCAGCGCGATCGGCGCCGCGATGATCGGCTGGTACGGCACGGCGATGCTCTGCTACGTGACGCCGAAGGAGCACCTCGGCCTGCCGAACAAGAAGGACGTCAAGGACGGCGTCATCGCCTACAAGATCGCGGCGCACGCGGCGGACCTGGCGAAGGGCCACCCGGGCGCGCAGCGGCGCGACGACGCGCTGTCGAAGGCGCGCTTCGAGTTCCGCTGGCAGGATCAGTTCCACCTGTCGCTCGATCCCGACACCGCGCGCGAGTTCCACGACGAGACGCTGCCGGCGCCGGCCGCCAAGGGCGCGCACTTCTGCTCGATGTGCGGCCCGAAGTTCTGCTCGATGAAGATCACGCAGGACGTCCGCGACTACGCCGCCGCCCACGGCCTCGACGACGAGGCCGCGCTCGCCGCCGGCCTCGCCGAGAAGGCCGCCGAGTTCAAGGACGCCGGCCAGACCCTCTACCAGCACGGCGACGGCGGCCACTGACCGTCGCGCGCCGGGGTCCGGACTGCCCGGCCGCCGGCGAGCAGGAGGGGGGAGCGGGATGTCGAGGTCCCGGCGGGCGACGCGCGATCGCGAGGTTGCGCGGGTACGGCGCCTGCAATCGGTCCGGGCGCGCGGCGCGGATGCCGCCGAACCGGGGGAATACCGATGCGTACGACGATCTCGATCATCCTGCTGGCCGCCTGTGGCGCCGCGCTCGTCGCGTGCGCCGACGCCGACCCGTCCACCGGCGACACCACCGCCGCGCCCGCCGCCACCGCGGCCCGCACCACGCCGCCGGACCTCTGCGACGAAGAGAGCCACGAGCCGGTGCCGCGGCCGGGCGGGAGCTGCACGTTCGAGGTCAGCCTCGACTCGATCACCAACGTCACCGGTCAGGGGATCAGCGAGGGCGCGATGGAGGTGAACGTGGTCGCCTCGAGCGACGCGCACAGCAAGGGCTGGCCGGGCGCGCTGCCGGCGGTGCACGCGCAGTTCATCCCGGGCAGCACCGTCCCCGTCGGCAAGGGCTACGTCCTCGCGACCTACACCGTCGCGCCCGGCTCGCAGCAGCAGGCCAAGGTGTGCGCCGACTTCACCGAGGTCGACAACGGCGGCACCAACGGCGGCGACGACACCGGCCGCGCCTGCACGAACGTCACCATGACCGCCACCGCCGCCGGGCCGGGCCGCGTGCTCTGCACGGCGACGCCGAGCGCGCCGACCGTCGAGACCGAGCTGTGCGGCGACAACCAGTGCAACGGCCGCTTCGCCGCGAACTTCGACGTGATGGTGCAGGACGCCGACCTGGACGGCACCGCCAACGAGGACGACTTCACGCCCGACGTCTGCGACGAGGAGGAGAAGGGCCAGAAGGGGCGCGCGTCGCTCATCTACTTCCACATGGGCAACGGCCCGATGGAGACCTTCTTCCAGGCGTTCGGCACCGATCTGTCGAAGGCGATGACCGGCTACGACTACAAGGTCGTCATCCTCGATCCGACCTACGCGGGGCCGTTCCTGGTCAACGCGCCCGCGCTCGCGCAGGCCGACCTGATCCTCGATCCGTACGAGGACAACCTGTACGCGGCGATGCGGGAGATCACGCGGCGCGGCTACGACATGGACCTCTGGATCTGGTCGCACGGCGCGCAGTTCTCGCGCGACGGCGGCCACACGTTCCACACCGAGATCATGTCGGAGGACGACGGCGAGTGCTGGGACCCGCACGGCCACGAGGTGTGCGGCAACGGCCTCGACGACGATCAGGACGGCGTGGTCGACGAGGCGGCGTGCATCGTGAAGCCGCCCGGGCCGCCGGACGAGATCTGCTGGAACGCCCTCGATGACGACGCCGACGGCATCGTCGACGAGGCCGACGGCATCTGGGACACCGAGATCGCCCAGAACCTGACGCCGACCCGGATCGGCACGCCGCTCGTGCCGATCCGCATGACGTACAGCATCGCCTGCTTCAACGAGGGGATGAACTGGGCGTGGAGCCAGGTCGGCGCGTACGTCACCTCGGGCACGATCGGCGTCGACTTCTACCCGGTCTTCTACGGCGGCTTCGCCGATGCGTGGAACGCGTCGTCGAGCTACAGCGCGGCGGTGGTGGCGTCGGACAGGCCGGGCGATCGCTCGCTCGTGAACACCTACGTCGATGCGCAGGCGGTGCCGTGGGACTGCGACGACATCACGCTGCCGAACCACGACGAGGAGCTGCTGTCGGTGCGCGACCGGAACGCCTGCGCGCACGACTTCTTCGTGAACGACGGAGGGACCGACGACGCGGTCTACGACCTCGGCCACTCGTATGACGACACCGTGTCGGGCCAGGCCAACATGGACGCGCAGTCGGCCCGCGTGATCGACGGCGACGGCGCGATCCACAAGTTCCTCCCGGCGACCCTGACCTGGTGAACGGAGGTTGCGCAGTCCGCCGGGCGGGTCGCGCGTGTTTTCGGTGGGGCGGATCACGCGCGGTACAGCCGGGCGCGGCGGGGATGTGCGCGGGCGTGGGTGCGCGTCCGACTGACGCAGATCGGGGTACTTGCGCGGGGCCGGAGCGCGCCGCAAGATGCCGTGAAGCCCGTGGCCGTTCACAAGCGGACTCACCAGGAGAAGCTGGCGCGGATCTACGACGATCAGATCGCGCCGGTGTGGGGGAGTCGCTTCGGCAAGATGCTCCTGCGCAACCTGGCGATGCCGGAGCGCGGGCAGATCCTCGACATCTCGTGCGGCACCGGCTACCCGCTCGTCGAGGTCCTGCGCCGCAAGGGTGACGGCGCCCGCGTGATCGCGATCGACGCGTCGAGCGCGATGCTCGACATCGCGCGGCGCAAGGTCGCCGACCTCGGCGGCAAGGGCGTCTTCTTCCGCACCGAGAGCCCGCTGCCGCGGCTGTCGTTCGCCGACGACGTCTATGACCTCGTCATGTGCAACCTCGGCCTCGCCGAGATGCCCCTGAAGGGCGCGCTCCACGACTTCGCGCGGGTGACCAAGCTCGGCGGCGAGGTGCGCTGCACGCTGCCGCTCGCCGGGACGTGGCAGGAGTTCCACGACATCTTCCGCGAGGTGCTGGTCAAGCACGACAAGCACGAGGCGCTCGAGCGGCTCGACCGCCACCTCGCGAGCTACCCGACCGTCGACGACTGCTGCGGGCTCATGCTCGCCGCCGGCCTCGATCCGACCGTCGAGATCGAGGAGTTCTCGCTGCTCTTCAAGAGCTCGCGCGAGTTCTTCTTCGCGCCGGTGATCGAGTACGGGCCGCTGGCGCAGTGGAAGGAGATCGCCGGCACCGGCCAGGAGCTGCAGGACATCTTCTGGTACATCAAGGAGGCGATCGACGCCTACTTCGGCGAGCGCGCGTTCCAGGTGACGGTGCGAGCCGGCTGCCTGATCGGCCGCAAGCGGACGATCGAGCCCGAGGACGAGCTGAACACCGGTCGGATGGAGCTGTTCGACACGTTCGATCAGCCGGCGCCGGCGCCGCCGGCGCAGGTGGCCGATGGCTCGGTGCGCGACGCGGGCACCGCCGAGGTCGACCTCGGGCAGATCGTCGAGGCGGACGGCAGCCACGATCGCGTCGACTACGAGGCGATCGCGCTCGACGCGTTCGCCGGCGAGGAGCGGCCGGAGTACCTCGAGCTGCCGCCGGCGCGGCGGCCGGCGCTGATCGTCGACGACGCGTTCCTGCCCGACGACGTCGCGGACGGCGCGGGGGCCGACGAGGTCGCGGTCATCGAGGCGGCGCCGCTGCCGGCGGCGACCGAGAACCTGTCGCCCGTCGTCCCCGGGCCCGGGTCCGGCTCCGGCTCCGGGCCCGACGTCGAGCCGGCGCCGGAGACCGACGACGGCATCGAGGTCGACCTCGACGGCGTCGACAGCCAGGGCCTCATCGAGAGCGAGTTCGGCGACGAGGGCGACACCGACGGCGGGCCGACCTACTGAACCGGCGGCGCCGTCGCCGCGCGGGCGCAGCCGTCGTAGAGTCCGAGGCCGATGACGCAGGCGCCCGACGTCCTGGCCGCGACCGAGGCCGAGTACCGCGAGCTCGCCCAGGAGCTCACCGAGCACGACCGCCGCTACCACGTGCTGGCGGCGCCGACCATCTCCGACGTCGAGTACGACCGGCTGATCACGCGGCTGCGCGCGCTCGAGGAGGCGCACCCGTCGTGGATCGTCCCGTGGTCGCCGACCCAGCGCGTCGGCCACGCGCCGGCCGAGGGGTTCGCCAAGGTCGTGCGGGCGGTGCCGATGCTGTCGCTCGACAACACGTACGACGAGGCGGACCTGCGCGAGTTCCACGACCGCGTCGTGCGCGGCCTCGGCGGCGACGTGCCGGTCTACTCGATCGAGCCGAAGATCGACGGCTTCGGCATCGAGCTGACCTACACGCGCGGCGCGCTCGCGCTGGCCGCCACCCGCGGCGACGGCACGATCGGCGAGGACGTCACCGCCAACGTGAAGACGATCCGCAGCGTGCCGGTGCGCCTGCCGGAGCCGCTCGATCTCGTCGTGCGCGGCGAGATCTACCTGACCAAGGAGGTCTTCGCGCGGCTCAACGAGGCGCGCGCGGCCGCCGGCGAGGAGCCGTTCAAGAACCCGCGCAACACCGCGGCAGGGTCGATCAAGCTGCTCGATCCGCGCGAGGTGGCGCGGCGGCCGATGCACGCGATCCTGTACGAGGTCGTCGACGGCGAGCGGCTGGCGCGCGGCCACCTCGAGTCGCTGGCGTACCTGCGGCGGCTCGGCATCCCGACGTCGGAGCACAACTCGTCGGCGGCGAGCTGGGAGGAGCTGGCGGCGGCGGTGGCGTCGTGGGCCGACCGCCGCGACGCCTTGCCGTACGAGGTCGACGGCCTGGTCATCAAGGTCGACGAGTTCGCGCAGCGGGCGGTGCTCGGCAAGACGTCGAAGTTTCCGCGCTGGGCGATCGCGTACAAGTTCCCGGCGCGGCAGGTCACGACGGTCGTGCGCGAGCTCGAGGTCAACATCGGGCGGACCGGCGCGGTGACTCCGGTCGCGATCCTCGCGCCGGTCGACGTCTCGGGCACGACGGTGTCGCGGGTGTCCTTGCACAACTGGGATCAGGTCGGGCGGCTCGGCATCGGCGACGGCGACCGCGTGCTGATCGAGAAGGCCGGCGAGATCATCCCGCAGGTGCTGGCGGTGACCGAGCGGGCCGACACGCCGCGCTGGCAGGCGCCGGCGGTCTGCCCGGCGTGCGGCGACACGCTGGCGCGCGAGGAGGACAAGGTCGTGCTGGTCTGTCCGAACCGGCTGGCGTGCCCGGCGCAGCGGCAGGCGGCGATCGAGTTCTTCGGCGGGCGCGGCCAGCTCAACATCGACGGCCTCGGCGAGAAGATCGTCGCCCAGGTGATCGAGCAGGGGCTGGTGAAGGACGTCGCCGACCTGTTCGACCTGACCGCGGCGCAGCTCTCCGAGCTCGACCGGTTCGGCGAGCTGAGCGCGGCGAACCTGGTGGCGGCGATCGCGAAGGCGCGCCAGGAGGCGACGCTGTCGCGGCTGATCGCGGCCCTCGGCATCGCCCACGTCGGCGGCGTGGTCGCGCGGCCGATCGCGGCGCGGTTCGGCCGGCTGTCGGCGCTGGTCGCCGAGGCGGACGCGACGACGTCGGAGGAGCTGGTCGGCAAGCTGTGCGACATCGAGGGCATCGGGCTCGTCATCGCGACGGCGGTCGATCGCTTCCTGCGCGATCCGCACGCGCGGGCGGTGCTCGACAAGCTGATCGCGCGCGGGGTCGATCCGGTGGAGCCGGTGACGGCGGCGATCGAGGGGCCGCTGACCGGCAAGACGCTGGTGGTGACCGGCACGCTGTCGGCGCCGCGCGGCGACGTCCAGAAGCGGATCGAGGCGGCGGGCGGCAAGGTCGCCGGCTCGGTGACGAAGAAGACGAGCTACCTGGTCGCCGGCGCCGACACCGGCAAGGCGAAGCTCGAGGCGGCGGAGAAGCACGGCGTGGCGGTCATCGACGAGGCGGGGCTCGAGCGGCTGCTCGCCGGCGAGCCGGCGTGAGCAGGGCCGGGCGGGCGCGCGCGGCCGCGGCGCTCGTCGTCGGGATCGCTGTCGCCGGCGGCTGCGCGGCGACGCCGGCGGTCGACGGCCCGGTGCTGCGCGGATCGCTCCCCGGCGCCGCGGAGTCGCCGCCGCCGCGCGCGCTGACGATCGTCTCGTACAACGTCCACCTCGGCGATCACCCCGAGGCGATCGCGCAGGCGATCCGGGCGGGCGGCCTCGGCGACGCCGACGTCTACCTGCTGCAGGAGATCGAGGACCACGTGCCCGCCGAGGCCGAGCCGCGGGCGCAGGCGCTGGCCGCCGCGCTCGGCACGGCGTTCGTCTACGCGCCCGCGCGCCGGCTGCCGGCCGGCGAGGTCGGCACCCACGGGCTCGCGGTGCTGTCGCGGTGGCCGATCACCGACGACGTCGTCGTGCGGCTGCCGTACCGCGAGCTGCTCTGGCGCTCGCGCCCGCGCATCGCGCTCGGCGTCGTCCTCGACGTCGCCGGCACGCCGGTGCAGGTGTGGGACGTCCACCTCGACACCCGGATCGCCGTCGAGGATCGGCTCGCGCAGCTCGCGCCGGTGTTCGAGCGGGCGCGCGCGCTGCCCGGGCTGGCGATCATCGGCGGCGACCTCAACACCTTCAGCCACGTCCACGCGCGCGCGGTCGACCAGCTCGCCGCCGGCGAGGGCTTCACCACGCCGACCGCGGAGCTGTCCGACTCGACGGCCGGCAGCTTCTGGGCCTGGCCGCCCGAGCCGCCGATGCGGCTCGACGCGATCTACACCCGCGGCTTCGCGATCGCCGGCGCCGGCGTCGACCGCGCCGTCGTCGGCTCCGACCACGTCCCCATCTGGGTCCAGCTCGCCTGGCCGCGCACGCCCTGACCGGCGGGGCTACTTGCGGAAGCCGTCGCGGGTGCCGGCGGTGTCCTCCCGGCCGCGCCAGCGGGTGACCTTGCCGCCCTGGAGGGTCCCCTGCTGCGCCGAGACGTTGCGGACGACCGTGCCGGTCGCCTTCACGCGGGCCTCGTGGTCGAGTACGTCCGATGCTCGCTCGGGCGTGTGCCCTCGCTCCACGGCCACGGCCACGGCCGCGGCCGCCGGTCAGCCCTTGACGCCGAGCTCCTGGTCGGGCCGCGCGGCCATGATGGCGACGATGTGGCGGCGCAGGATCAGCACCTCGTCGCCGTCGGCCTGGCGCAGGAGGAGGCTCTCCGCCGACGAGGTGTCGACGAGCTCGCCGTGGAAGAACTCCTTCGTGCCGGCGGTGTAGACGAGGAAGCTCGGGGTCGTCGCGCCCGGCTGGGCGGCCTGGGCGGCGCGGGTTCGCTCGATGAAGTCGTCGATGGTCATGGGGCCTCGGCCGACGCGGGCTGCGCGTCGCGCTCGTTGCCAATGCACGCGTCGCACCACCGCGGCGGGCATCGCACGTGCAAGCGCAGGCCGGCGGAGGATCCGATGAGCGAAGCGCGACCGACCGTCAGCCAGGCGTTCCAGACCTTCCTCGCGGAGGCGCCCGACCACGCGCGCGCGTGGATGCAGGCCGTCGAGGCGCTCGGCGGCGCCAGCGCGCTCGACGCGAAGACGGCCGCGCTGTCGTATCTCGCCGTCCTCGCGGCGCTCCGGCTCGACGGCGGCGTGCCGTTCCACGTCGTGCTCGCGAAGCGCGCCGGCGCCACCCGCGCCGAGGTCGTGAGCGCGGTGCTCGTCGGCCTGCCGGCCGCCGGCAACGCCGTCACCCAGTGCCTGCCGGCGGCGCTGGCCGCGTACGACGCCGCCTGACGAGGCGCCTGACGCGGGCGAATCGCCTGCGCGCCGGCGCCCCCCGCGCGCAGCCCGTGCACGCGCCCGCCGGCCGTCGCGGGCGGGGCGGGCGGCCTCTGCTACCCTGCCGCGGTGGATGACGGCAAGGCCGCGCTCGGCTGGGACGCCGGCTGGGCCGAGGCCCTCGCCGCCTACCCGGGCCTCACCGCCGCGCGCGTCGCGATCGCCCACCGCGGCGCCGTCGAGGTGATCGACGAGGGCGGCGGCTTCTGGGCGGAGCCGACCGGCAAGATGTTCTTCGGCGCCGGCGACCGCCGCGCGCTGCCGGTGGTCGGCGACTGGGTCGGCGTCGCCGACGCGGAGCGGGCCCGCGCCACCGGCTCGCGCGCGTCGTTGCAGGCGATCCTGCCGCGCCGCTCGTTCCTCGTCCGCAAGGCCGCCGGCGAGCGCGAGGAGCCGCAGCCGCTGGTCGCCAACGTCGAGCTGGTGCTGGTCGTCACCTCCGCCAACCAGGACGTCAACCCGCGCCGGCTCGAGCGCTACCTCGCCACCGTGCGCTCGGGCCACGCGCGGCCGGTGATCGCGGTCAACAAGATCGATCTCGTCGGCGATCCGGTGGCGATCCTGTCCGGGATCCGGACGGTCGCCGGTGACACCGAGGTCGTCGCGCTGTCGGCCCTGCGCGGCGACGGCGTCGAGGCGATCGCGGCGCTCCTCGGCCCCGGCCGCACCGCCGCGGTGGTTGGCAGCTCGGGCGTCGGCAAGTCGACGCTGGTCAACGCGCTGCACGGCGCGGCCGCGCAGGTCACCCAGCCGATCCGCGCCCACGACGACCGCG
Organism: Kofleriaceae bacterium; assembly: GCA_035546475.1. Lineage (GTDB taxonomy): Bacteria > Myxococcota_A > Polyangia > Haliangiales > Haliangiaceae > UBA2376. The sequence goes on along the minus strand of DASZXE010001068.1, from coordinate 957 downwards.
GCCGCCACACGACGACGCGGCGCGCGCTGTTCCTCCTGCCCGGCGGCGGCCTCCTCATCGACACGCCCGGCATGCGCGAGCTGGCGCTGTGGGACGACGACGAAGACGCGCCGCGCTTCGACGACGTCGAGGCGCTCGCCACCACCTGCCGGTTCGCCGACTGCCGCCACCGCAACGAGCCGGGCTGCGCGGTGCAGGCCGCCGTCGCCCGCGGCGACCTCGCCGCCGATCGCCTCGCCGGCTTCCACAAGCTCGCCGACGAGCTGGCCGCCAGCGCCGCCCGACGCGTCGTCCGTCCGCGTCCCGGACGGCCGCCGCCCCGCGAGCCCCGCGACCCGCGCCGCCGCTGACCTGTCGGCCGCGGATCGGCCGCTACCGGCCGCTGTAGAAGAGGTCGATGCAGGCGAGCGACTCGGGCTGCAGGACGCCGGCGACGGCGACCGCGCAGAGCTGGTTGTGGCCCGGCACCAGCGCGAGGTCGCGGACCGTCGCGGCGCCGTTCGGCCCCGGCGTCACCGGCGACGGCAGCTCGCTGTCGTTGAGCCGCAGCGGGAACGCGCGCCCCGGATCGCCCAGCAACGTGAGCGCGACCGCGCTCCTCGCCTGATCGAGGACGACCGGCGTCGCCGCGTCCCACGACGGGCCGCGCACCGGCGCCGGCGTCGTCGACAGGTTGCCGACGTCGCCGGCCGCTGCGTCGACGCGGATGCGGCCGAGCCCGCCGGCGCCGCCGTCGTGCCGCGACGCCGCGGTCTGACCGCCACCGTGGCCCATGCCGCCCGCGCCGCCGGCCGCCGACAGCCAGCCCGACGGCGCGTTCATCAGCGTGACGCGGCCGCCGGTCCGCACCACGATGGCGCCACCGGAGCCGCCGCCGCCGCCGCCGGAGCCGACGCCGCCGGGACCGCCGCTCGCCCGCACGCCGCCGCTCGCCTTCACCGTGACGTCGCCACCGGC
>DASZXE010001067.1:0-3441 GCA_035546475.1 Kofleriaceae bacterium | reverse complement strand
CGCGTGCATCGATCCGTACGAGGCGCCCGGCCATGGCCGCGTGCCGGCGACCGGGCTGACCGCGCGCGCCGCCGCCGACGCCTGCGCGACCCGCGGCCTGCGCCTCTGCACGCCCGCCGAGTGGCGCCAGGCGTGCGCCGGCACCGAGAAGGCGCTCGCCGAGGCGGGCGCGTGCAACCTCGCGAGCGCGCCGCCCGGGGCCGGCAGCGGCGCACCCGGCGGCGCCACGCCCGGCGCGGTGATCGTCGCCGGCGGCACGTTCGAGAAGTGCGTGAGCGCGATCGAGGCCCACGACATGGCCGGCAACGTCGCCGAGTGGGTCGCCGACGGCACCGCGCTCGGCGCCTCCGCGCTCGACGGCGGCGACGGCCGCTGCGACGGGCCCGCCCGCAAGGCCGACCCCGACGCCACGTTCATGGACGTCGGCTACCGCTGCTGCGGAGACCGCTAGTGCGCCGGCCGATCCTCGTGGAGCCACGCGTGCGCGCGCGGCCGGAGCGCTGATGGCGGCCGGGCCGATCGCGTGCGCGGTGCCGGCGGACGTCGCGGCGTTCATCGCCGGCGGCGGGCGAGACGTCGAGCTCGGGCGCGTGCCGGCGGCGGCGGGCGTGGCCGCCGGCGCGCACCTGCGGCTCGAGGACGAGCGCGGCGAGGAGCTCGGCCTCGCGATCGCCGATCCGGACAACGAGCGGCTGCGCCTCCTCGCCGTCGCCGCCGACGGCTTCCCGCGCCTCGACGGCGCGCTCTACGGCTGGCGGGTCGAGCGCGCGCTCGCGTGGCGCCGCCAGCTCGGCCTGCCCGGCGACGACGCCTGCTACCGCATCCTCCACGGCGCCGGCGACGGTGTGCCCGGCTTCGCCTGCGACGTCCTCGGCGCGCACGCCGTGCTGTACGCCTACGCGCCGGCGCTGCTCCCCGCCGCGCGCCTCCTCGCCGAGGCGGTGCGCGGCTTCCTCGGCCTCGGCGGCGTGGTCGTCAAGGTGCGCGCCCGCGGCGGCGCCGCCGACGTGCCGCAGGAGGTCGTCGGCGCCGCGCCGCCCGAGCGCTACGTCGCCCACGAGCACGGCGTGCCGTTCGAGATCCATCCGCACGGCGGCCTCAACGTCGGCCTGTTCACCGACATGCGCGAGCAGCGGCGCCCCGGCGCCGGCGTCGGCCGCTTCGCCGCCGGCCGCACCGTGCTCAACCTCTTCTCGTACACCGGCGCGCTCAGCGTCGCGTGCGCGCGCGCCGGCGCCGCGCAGGTGACGAGCGTCGACACCTCGGCCGGCGTGCAGGCGTGGGCGCAGGGCAACTTCGCGCGCGCCGGCCTCGCCGCCGGCGATCGCCGCTGGCGCTTCGAGACCGGCGACGCGGTCCGCTTTCTCCAGCGCGCGGTCAAGACCCGCGAGCGCCACGACGTCGTGCTGATCGATCCGCCGACCTTCTCGCCGGCGCGCGGCACGCCGTGGACCCTCGAGCGCGACTACCCGCCGCTCATCGCGCTCGCCGCCGAGGTCGCCGGCGCGGGCGGCGTCCTCTGGCTCGCCGCCAACAGCCACGAGCTCGGCTCGCTGCCGCGCCTGGTCGCCAAGGGCCTGCGCGCCGCCGGCCGCACCGGCGCCATCGTCGAGCAAGCCGGCCTGCCGCCCGACTACCCGACCGTCGCCGCCCAGGCCCGCGACCGCTACCTCCAGCTCGTCGTCGTCCGCCTCGGATGACGCCGCCGGGCTCGGGACTGGCCGGGACGCCAACCCGCTCGTCGATCGATCGGCCTCGGGGCGGACCCCGAGCCTGATCTCCACACAGAACAACCCCGGCCCGAGGTGCGCCAGGGCCGTCAGGCGCCGGTGCGCGCCTGGCCGAGCCCGCCGAGCGTGAGCGGCGACAGGCCGAGGTCGGCGGTCGCCATGAGCGTGTCGGCGACGGCGCCGGAGGTCTCGCCGTCGCCGTAGAGGGCGTCGAGGATGCGGCGGGCGCGCAGCTCGACGGCGCGGCGCGCAGACTCGAGCACGCCCGCGTCGCGCGCGGCGTCGAGCAAGGGGCACCGCTCGAGCCAGTGGCGATCGAAGAAGCCGTGCTCGACCGCGTGATCGACGAGCCGGCCGATCGCCGCGAGGTCGCCGAACTGGCCCGCCATCTCGGCGGCGAGCTGGCACATGAGGCTGCGCCGCCGCGCGCTCACCGTCGGTGAGTGGAGCGCGAGGTCGACGAGCGCCGCGCCGCGCGCCGCCCAGTCGCGATCCATCACCAGCCCCATCAGCTCGGTCGTCAGCCCGCGGCCGAGGCCGGTGTCGAGGATCACCGTCGAGGCGCCGCCGGCGATCTCGGCGAACGTCCGCAGGTCGCCGCGCCACGCCGCGAAGCGCGCGGTCCACGGCGTCGCCCGCAGGCGCGCCAGGCCGATCAGCTCGCGGGCCACCCGGTCGTACTCGTCCCAGTCGCCCTCGAGCGCGTGGGCGCGCGCGATCTCCCAGCGCGCCAGCTCGAGGCGCGGATCGAGCGCGAGCGCGGTCTCGAGCCGGGCGCGGCCCTCGTCGAGGTGCGCGGCCTCGAGCAGCATCCGCCCCAGCCACTCGTGGGCCTCGGCGAGGTGCGGCGCGCTCGCGATCGCGCGCCGCAGGTGCTGGGCCGCCGCGATCGGATCGCCCTGGTGCAGCATCAGGTGGGCGGCGGCGATCTGCGTCTCCGGCAGGTCGGGGCGGCGCGCGAGCAGCGACTCGACCGCCGCTGCCGCCGCCGTCACCGCGCCGGGCGCCTCGGCGTCGTAGTAGACCCGCCGCGACAGCGCCATCGCGCGCGCGGCCTCGATGCGGGCGTCGCCCTCGGCGAGCGCGAGCGCCTCGTCGTACAGCTCGATCGCGCCGGCGATCGCGTTGCCGCTCAGCTTGTTGGCGAGGCCGCGCGCGCGCAGGTAGAGGTCGAGCGCGAGGCCGGGCGGCTCGCCGGCGGCCTCGTCGTCGCGCACGCCGAGCGCGGCGAGCACCGCGGACGCCACCGCCCGCGCGCCGGTCGACAGGTGCTCGGCCGTCGGCGGCAGCCGCACGAGCACCAGCTCGCGGCCACGGCCGTCGGTGGCGCGCGCGGCGAGGACGTCGCCGAGCTCGATCGTGATCTCGGCGGCCGGCGGCGGCCGCGGCTCGCGCGCCACGCCGGTGATGACGCGCACCCGGTGCGTGCGCCACAGCCTCGACACCAGCGCGTCGTACAGCGCCTCGGCGAGGTGGCCGTCCTCGTGATCGGCGCCGCGCGGGTGGGCGATGACGACGTCGTGGAGGTCGCTGTCGCCGCGCGGGCGCGGGCGGCTCGGCTCGAGCGCGCCGGGCGCCGCCCACGGCAGGAGCAGCGTGCGCAGCTCGTCGGCCGAGCCGATGCGGCTCCGCAGATCGACCGCGGTCGCGCGCGCGACCACCGCGGCCAGCGCCGGATCGATGCCGGGCCCCGCGACGTCGAGGTGCGGGC
>DASZXE010001066.1:0-1994 GCA_035546475.1 Kofleriaceae bacterium | reverse complement strand
CGTCGACCTCGGCGGCGACGACGACCGTGCCGCGGACGAACGGGTGCGCGGGTGCCGGCGGCGCCGCGTCGACCACGACCGCGGGCGCGGCGTCGGCCGGTGGCGACCGCCGCGCCGGGTGCGTGCGTCCGCACGCCGCCGTCGCGAGCGCGAGCAGGAGGGCCGTCCGCATGCCGCCGGTTCTACCGCGGGCGCGGGGAGAACGTGCTACAGCGAGGCGTGGGCCTGCGCGACGCCGCCACCGTCATCCTCGTCCGACCGGGGGTCGACGCGGTCGAGGTCTTCCTCCTGCGCCGCCGCAAGGGCGCCTCGTTCATGAGCGGCTCGTTCGTCTTCCCGGGCGGCATCGCCGAGCCGGGCGAGGACGACCCGCGCATCACCGCCGCCCGCGAGCTGTTCGAGGAGGCCGGCGTGCTGCTGGCGACCCGCGCGATCGCCGACGAGGAGCGCCGCCTCCTGCGGGCGCGCGTGCTGGCCGGCGAGCCGGCGGCGGCGGTGCTCGCCGAGGCGGGCCTCGCGCTCGATCCGACCGGCCTCCACTACTTCGCCCACTGGATCACGCCGAGCGCGGAGCCGCGCCGGTACGACACCCGCTTCTTCGTCGCCGTGCTGCCGGCCGGGCAGGAGCCGAGCTTCGACGCTCACGAGACGGTCGACCAGGTGTGGACGACGCCGGCCGACGCGCTCGCGCGGGCGCGCGACCTCGCGCTGCCGCCGCCGCAGGTGCGCACGCTCGGCGAGCTGTCCGGAAGCCGGACGGTCGCCGACGTCCTCGCGCTGGCCGGCGAGCGGGCGCGCGCGCCGCACCCGATCATGCCGCGGCTGGCGCCGCTGGGCGGCGAGGGCGGCGGCTTCGCGCTGCTCTTGCCGTGGGACCCGGAGTACCTGACCGCGGGCACCGGCGACGCGGCGCCGATGGCGGCCGATCACCCGCTGGCGATCGGGCCCAGCCGCTTCGTCCTCGAGGACCGGACGTGGAAGAACGTCGGCGCACCGGGTTCGACGCGCGCGGGCTGACGGTCGGCGGCCGCCCGGATCGCCGCCTGGCGCTGCGCGCGGGCGCCGTCCACTACTGGCGGGCGCCGGCGTCATCGTGGCCGACCTTGCTCGCGGCGGTGCGCGCGCTCGGCTGCACCGCCGTCGACACGCCGGTGCCGTGGTCGGTGCACGAGCGCAGCGCCGGCGCGTTCGACTGGAGCGGCGACCGCGACCTGCCGGCGTTCCTCGCCGCCGCCGCCGCCGCCGGGCTGGCCGCGATCGTGCGCCCCGGTCCGTGGGTCGACGCCCAGCTCACCTCCGGCGGCCTGCCCGAGCGCATCGTCCGGGATCCGGACATCGCCGCCCGCGCCGCGCACGGCGGCCCCGCCTGGCTGCCGCACCCGCCGCGCGCCTACCCGCTGCCGTCGCTGGCGAGCGCGCGCTACCACGCCGAGGTCGCCGCCTGGTTCGCCGAGGTCGGCCGCGTGATCGCGCCGCGGCTGGCGCCGGACGGGCCGGTCGTCGCGCTCGCGGTCGATCACCACGGCGGCGTCGTCTACCGCGGCGGCGCCTTCGATCTCGACTACCACCCCGACGCGGTCGCCTGGTGGCGCCAGGACCACGACGTCGAGCCGCCGACCCGCTGGGCCGACGACGACGCCGAGCGGTGCGCCGCGTGGGTGCGCTGGAAGGAGCGCTACCTGGCCCGCGGCCTCGGCGTGCTGACCGACGCGCTGACGGCGGCCGGCCTCGGCGAGCTCGCGCGCTTCCACGCCGCGCCGCCGCACGCGCCGTGGCACGTCGACCTGCCCGCCATCGAGCGCGCGATCGGCGGGCCGGCCGCCATCGACGTCAGCGGCGGCCGCGCCGACCTCGCCGCGATCCGCACCCGCGCGCTGTGGACCGCGGGGTCGTCCACCGGCGCCGCGCCGGTCAGCGTCGGCTGCGGCCACCCGGCCTACCTGCCGCCGCGCACCGACGACGACGAGCGGGCCGCCGCCCTCACCGCCCTCGCC
>DASZXE010001065.1:0-13736 GCA_035546475.1 Kofleriaceae bacterium | reverse complement strand
GCGGCCGCGACCACCGGCGGTCACCCCGCCGCCGGCGGTCGCCGCAGCGGTCGATGCCGGCGTCGGCCCGCCGGTCCCGCCGGCGCCGGCGCTCGCCCACCTGCAGCTCGACTCCGATCCGCAGGGCGCCACCGGCACCGTCGGCGGCAAGCCGTTCGGCCCGGCGCCCGGCCGCATCGACGTCGCCGCCGGCGACATCGACATCCACCTCGAGCTGCCCGGCCGCGCGCCGTACGATCGCACGATCACCGTCGGCGCCGGCCAGGTCGTGCCGCTGCTCGCGGTGCTGCCCGACGCGCTCGCCCGCCTGGTCGTCGTCTCGCACCCCGCGGGCGCGGCCGTGATGCTCGACGGCGAGCGCCTCGGCGTCACGCCGCTCGACCTCGCGAACCTGCAGCCGAGCGCGCACGCGCACCTGACGATCGAGGCGCCCGACCTGCAGCCGGCCAGCGTCACCATCGACCTCGTCGCCGGCGAGACCGCCACCGTCGAGCGCACGCTGCGGCCCGCGCCGGTGCCGCTCGGCACGATCGCGCTGCAGGTCGAGGACGGCTGGGGCGACGTCTACCTCAAGGGCAAGAAGATCGGCCGCGCGCCGAGCCAGCTCCAGCTCCCGGTCGGGCGCCACCACCTGCTCCTCCGCAACCCGCCGAGCGGCCGCGAGTGGTCGCTCGACGTCGACGTCGCGGCGGCGCCGAAGGTGAACTTCTACACGACGAAGCTGGGCGGCTGACAGAGTTGGCCCGGATGCGTTTCTGAGGCGCGCACCGCCAGCCAGGCGATCGAAGTTGGCGCGGTCGAGCGCGGGTCGTCCTTCTGGCCAACCCTCCGAGTGTCCGAGCGGAGCTCGGCGCGGGGTTGCTCTGATCGAGATCGGACCCGAGGTCCTCCTCGGGCCCGATCGATCGACGAGAGGGTTGGCATCGTGGCCAACGCTCCGAGCGGCGGGGCGGCTCAGCGGCGGGCGGGCCGCGCCTTCTTGGCCGCCGGCTCGATCGTCACCTCGCCGGAGACGCGCGTGCGGCACGCCAGCCGGATCTTCGTCAGGTGGTAGAGGTTGCCGAGGTGGCGCTCCTCCTCGTCGGTGTACGGCGTGAGCGCCTCCGCGCCGGCGATGATGCGCACCCGGCAGAGGCCGCAGGTCCCCTTGCCGACGCAGGCGGTGTCGATCGTCACCCGCGCGGCGGCGCCGGCGTCGAAGAGCGTCGTGCCGTCGGCGCACTCGACCTCGCGGCCGTCCGGCAGGAAGCGCACCTTGGCCATCAGCGCCTCCGCGGCGCCTGCGACGACGAGGCCCCCGACGACCCCGACGACGACCGCGCCCGCGCCCGCGCCTCGGCGATCGCCTCGCGGTCCTTGCCGGTCGGCGCCGGCCTCGACACCGACGGATGCCCGGCGATCGCGAACCGCAGCCGCCGCGCGGCCCACGCGCCCGCGTACGCCACGCCGATCCGCGGCCCGCGCGCGATCGCCTCCGCCGGCACCTCCTGCCACGACGCGACGTACAGCTCGTCACCGTCGAGCGGCCGGCCGGTCAGCGTCCGGTCGATCGCCAGCGCGCGCGTCACCTTCCCCGGCCCGCGGCCGACCGCCACGTCGTCCGGTACGCCGGCCAGCACGTCGGCCAGCACGTCGGAAACCGGCGCCACCGCGCGGATCAGCACCGCGCCGGCCTCGCCCTCGCGCCCGGTGACGACGTTCATCATCTCGTGGACGCCATAGCACAGGTACACGTAGGCGACCCCGCCGGGCCCGAACATCACCCGGTTGCGCGCGGTCGGCCCGAAGCGCGCGTGCGACGCGAGGTCGTGCGGCCCGAGGTACGCCTCGGTCTCGACGACGACGCCGGCCCGCTCGCCGTGGACGAGCGCGCAGCCGAGCAGCCCGCGCGCCACCGCGATCGCGTCCTGCCGATAGAAGTCGGGCGCCAGCTTGTGCGCGCGCAGCCGCGCGAGGTCGCCCTCGGCCAGCCGCAGCACCGTCACGGCGCCGGAGGCCGCGTGCGCGCCCGCGGATCGGCGACGTCGAGGAGCTGCGCGCGATCGATCCCGGCGATGACGTCCTTCACCCGCGGCTCGGCGGCCAGCGCGTCGAGCAGCGCCTCCGCCGCGGTCCGGTACGACGACGGATCGAGGTTGCCCTGCAACAGCCGGAAGCGGAGGAACACGAACGTCGTCTGCACGACGTCGGCCAGGCAGTAGGTCCGCACGCGATCGAGGTGGCCGGCCCGGTAGAGGCCCTCGACCTGCGAGCCGTCGACGCCGATCTTGCCCGGCAAGCCGATCAGCCGCGCCACCGCGTCGAGGCTGCCCGCGCGGGTCGCGCCGTGGTCGGCGAGCCAGTCGCACAGGTCGAGGTGGCCTTCCTCGCTGTAGCGGTAGCGCACGCCGCGGTCGCGGTAGTACCAGCCGAGCGACACGCCGTGGCACAGCGACCGCAGCGCGATCACCGGCAGGTCGAACGAGCGGCCGTTGTACGTCACCAGCACCGGCTTCGCGCGGCCGACGAAGCGCGACAGCTCGAACAGCAGGTGACGCTCGTCGTCCTCCTGCTCGCCGACGACGCCCAGGCGGCGCAGCCGGTAGTCGTCGCCGAGCCACAGGCAGCCGACGACGATGATGCGGTGCGCCCAGGTCGGCGGGAACGGCGGCTCCACGCCGTGCGGCACCTCGGGACGGCTCCAGCGGGCCAGGTCGGGTACGGTCTCGAGGTCGAGCACCAGGTAGCCGTGGTCGGTCGCCATCGCGCTCCCGCAACCTATCAGGTCGGGCCGGGCGCCGTGTAGGCATGGACCCACGCGCAGGCCCTTCGCGCGCCGCGCCGTTTGCGCACCCGAGGCCCGGGGCGCGGCGCGGGCGGGTCGTTCTTCGCGCCCTGGGCACCGAGCGCAGCTCGGGCCGGGGTTGCTCTGACCGAGATCGGTCCCGAGGTCCGCCTCGGGCCCGAGCGATCGACGAGAGGGTTGGCATTCTTGCCAACCCTGTGAGGCGGGGTCGCAGCGCACGCGCGGCCGCCGGCCAGCGGCGGTGAAAGCGCCTGTGATAGTTGCCACTTGCGGTCGGTCGCGCCGCGGCAATAATCGACCGGATGTTCCCGCGCCTCGCCGCCTGCCTCCTCGCCGCCGCCGCGCTCGTCCCGTTCCGTCCCGCGGCGGCCGCCGAGCAGTGCCGCGTGGTCGACGTCGACTTCCAGCCGTCCGACAAGCTGCAGATCGTCGCCTGGATCGAGGACGCCCAGGGCCACTACGTCGACACGATCTTCATCACCGACGGCATCGGCCGCCGCGGCCTCGGCAACCGGCCCGGCCGCTTCGACTTCAACAGCGGCCCGCGCTGGCCGTACGGGCGCCGCATCACGACGTTCCCGATCTGGTCCAACCGTCACGGCATGGACTTCCCGACGGTCGTCTACCAGAACGGCGACGAGAGCAACCTCTCGCACCCGTTCAACCAGTCGTCGCAGGAGACCTTCTTCTGCCGGCCGCTGCGCACCGACGAGGCGGGCTGGGACACCGGCACCTGCGCGTCGCCGATCTTCACCGACAAGGGCAAGCTCGACCTCACCCACACGACGAAGTACCCGCCGCGCGAGGACATCACGCGCGTCGAGGGCGTCGACGACGCGGCGGTCGACATGTACGACGCGATGAACGGCTTCGACGCGGTGTCGACGGCGACGCCGCCGGCCGACCTGCCGTACACGATCTCGTGGCCCATCCCCGACGCGATGGGCGAGGGCGACTACGTCCTCTGGGTCGAGGTCGCCAAGGAGTTCGACGACAACCAGACGTACAACGCGAACACGTACCCGTCGCCGGCGGGGATCCCGTGGTCGGAGTACGGCCTGCCCTATCGCGGCCAGCCGTCGGTCGTCTACAAGGTGCCGTTCACGGTCTCGACCGACGCGACCACGACGATGACGTCGGACTACGTCGGCTACGGCGATCCCGACGGCCTCGACGGCAATGTCCGGGCGCCGGACGCGACGATCTCGACGTCGACGCCGGGCTCGGGCGCGGCGCGCCTCCTGCTCCGCACCGACGGCGCCGACAGCTTCCGCCTGCGCGTGGTCGCGCGGCCCGAGTCGGACAGCACCGATCCGGACGCGCCGTCCGACCTGCACTCCGACGACCTCACGCAGACGACGGCGACCGTGTCGTTCACCGCGCCGAGCGACGGCAACAACGGCCGGGTCAGCGGCTACGAGATCCGTTACCGCGCCGGCGACCCGATCACCGACGCGAACTTCGCCACGTCGACGCCGATCGCGCAGGCGGTCGTGCCCGAGGACCCGGGCAGCCAGCAGGACTTCGACCTGACCGGGCTGCTGCCGCAGACCGACTACTACGTCGGCATCCGCGCGTTCGACGACTGCAAGAACTACAGCCCGATGCAGACGCTGAAGCTCACCACGCCGGCGCGCACCAGCGGCGAGGTCGACGCCTGCTTCGTGGCGACCGCGGCGTACGGCAGCCTGCTCGCCAACGAGGTCGCGAACCTGCGGTCGTTCCGCGACGGCTACCTGCGCCGCAGCGTGCTCGGCGAGCTGTTCGTCGAGAGCTACTACTCGATCGGCCCGGCCTTCGCCGCCGCGATCGATCCGTCGGATCCGCTGCGCGAGGCGGCGCGCGCCGGCCTCGCCCCGCTGGTCGACGCCGTCAAGGGCCTCAAGTTCGAAGAATAGCCGGGGACAGGATCCGGGGTCCTATCCACCCGACCGCGCTCGGGTTTTCGGGGCCACCGCGAAAATCGCGTCACACGCCCCCGACGATCGCCCAGAGGTCGCGGAGGCGGGCGGGCGAGACGGAGGCGGCGGTGCCGAGCTCGGGGGCGAAGGTCTGGACCCGCAGCTCCTCGAGGAGCCAGCCGAAATCGACGAGGCCGGCGGGCAGCGGGCCGGCGTTGCGGAGCGCGGCGACACGCGCGCGGTACGCCTGCCAGAGCGGGGCGACCTGCGAGGCCTTGGCGGCGTCCTTCTGCGGATCGACCGGCAGCCGCTGGAGGCGGACGTGGATGGCGCGCAGGTAGCGGACGAGGTGGAGCAGGCGCGCGAGCGGCGTCGCGGCGAGGAGGTCCGCCGGCAAGAGGTGCTCGAGCTGCGAGACGACGTCGTCGTGGGCGGCGCGGACCGGGCCGTGCTTGACGGCGAGCGGACGGAGCGCGGCGCGCACGCGGGCGAGCTCGGCGGCGAGGTCGGCGGCGGCGGAGCCGAGCTCGGCGAGCGCCTGCGGCAGGCGCAGGCGGCCCTCGGCGAGGCGCGCGGTGAAGGCGGCCTTCGTGCGCGGGAAGGCGTCGGGATCGGCCAGGCCGAAGGCCTCGTCGAGGGCGCGGAGGACGAGCTGGCGGCGCGGCGTGGCGGCTCCAGGCGCGGGCGCGGGCCCGGGCGCGGGCGCAGTGACGCGCGTGGGCGTGGACGCGGACGCGGGTGACGCCGCGCTCGCGAGCTTCGCGAACCCCTTCACCGGCGGGGGCGCGGGCGCAGCCGTCGACGCGGCCGCCGCCGCGAACACCAGCGGCGCCTGCCCGAGCGACGCGGGGAGCTGCGCCTCGAGCTTCGCCGCCGTCGTCTGCATCGCGAGCAGGAACAGGCGGCGCAGGCCGCCGCGCGTCGCCTCCGCGGCCGCCGCCGGCGACTCGAGCAGCCGCAGATCGACCGCGCTCTCCGCGTCGACGAGCGCCGGGTACGCGCGCAGCCGCCGGCCGCCGACGTCGACGGTGATCGACGCCGGCAGCTCGTCGAGCTCCCACGCCCGGAGGCCGGTGCGCTCGTGGCGCTCGCGCGGCGCCCGCGCCCACAGCTCCTGCGCGCGCCCGCCGAGCGTCCGCTGCAGCTCCGCGAGGTCGCGGCCCTGCCCGAGCACGTGGTCGTGCTCGTCGACGACGCGGAACGTCAACGACAGGTGCGCCGGCACCGCGCGCAGGTCCCACGCCTCGCGCGCGACCCGCAGCCCGGTCCGCTCCTCGATCGCGCGCTCGACCGCCGCCAGCATCGGCCGCTCGAACGGCCGCAGCGCCGACGCGAGCCAGCTCACCAGCTCGTCGGTCGGCGCCAGCGTCTTGCGCACCGCCCTCGGCAGCGAGTCGACCAGCGCGTCGAGCTTCGCGCGGTGCCAGCCGGGGATCGTCCACGCCATCACGTCCGGATCGAGCTGCGGCAGGACCGCCAGCGGCACCGTCACCGTCGCGCCGTCGTCCTCCTCGCCCGGCTCGAAGCGATACGCGAGCGGCAGCGCGACGCCGCCGGCGGTGAGCTGGTCGGGAAACGCCGCCGGCGTCAGCGCGTGCTCCTCGTCGAGCAGCACGTCCTCCATCGCCAGGTGCAGCACCCGCGGGTCGCGCGCCTCTGCCTCCTTGCGCCACGCCTCGAACGTCTTGCCGCTGAAGACGCCCGCCGGCACCCGCTGCTCGAAGAACTCGGCGATCGCGTACTCGTCGGCGACCATGTCGCTCTTGCGCGCCTTGTCGCGCAGCCGCGCCACCTCGTCGAGCAGCGCGCGGTTGTGCGCCATGAACGGCCCCTTCGTCGCGTACTCGCCGCGGACGAGCGCGTGGACGATGAACAGCTCGCGCGCCGCCGCCGGATCGATCGGCCCGTACGGCGCCTTGCGCGACACGATCGGCAGCCCGAACAGCGTCACCTGCTCCTTCGCCATCACCTGGCCCGCCTTCTGCTCCCAGTGCGGCGCGCTGTAGCTGCGCCGGCACAGCGGCCCCGCCGCGCGCTCGAGCCACAGCGGATCGATCTTCGCGACCGTGCGGGCGAAGAGCTGCGACGTCTCGACGAGCTCCGCCGCCATCACCCACGGCGGCGGCTTCCGCGCCAGCCCCGACGACGGGTGCAGCGCGAACCGCGTCTGCCGCGCGCCCAGGTAGACCCGCGCCTCCTGGCTCCACATGCCGATCTTGCTCAGGAGGCCGGGCAACAGCGCGCGGTGCAGCGCCTCCGCCGACGCCGCCTGCTCGCCGGGCGCGAAGCCGAGCTCGCGCACGACCCGGTTGAGCTGCTCGTGGATGTCCTCCCACTCGCGCATGCGCGGATACGACAGGAAGTGGTCGCGGCACAGGCGGCTGACCGCGCCCTTGCCGCCGCGCGACCGCGCCTCGCGCCAGAACCCCCACAGCCTCAGGTAGCCGGCGAAGTCGCTCGCCTCGTCGCGGAACGGCCGGTGCGCCTCGTCCGCCTTCTGCTGGGCCGCGTGCGGGCGCTCGCGCGGGTCCTGCAGGCCGAGCGCCGCCGCGATCACCAGCACGTCGCGCAGCGCCCCCTCGTCGCGGCCGCCGAGGATCATGCGGCCGAGCCGCGGATCGACCGGCAGCTTGCCGAGCTGCTCGCCGATCTCGGTCAGGTCGCCGCGCTCGTCGAGCGCGCCCAGCTCCTCGAGCACGCGGTAGCCCTCGTCGATCGCCCGCTTCGCCGGCGGATCGAGGAACGGGAAGGTCGCGACCTCGCCGAGGTCGAGCGCCTTCATCCGCAGGATCACGCCGGCCAGCCCGACCCGCAGGATCTCCGGATCGGTGTAGGCCGGGCGCGAGAGGTAGTCGCGCTCCTCGTACAGGCGGAAGCAGATGCCGTGCTGCGTGCGGCCGCAGCGGCCCTTGCGCTGGTCGGCGCTCGCCCGCGACACGTCCTCGACGTGGAGCTGGGTCACGCCGGTGCGCGTGCTGTAGCGGTTGATGCGAGCGACCCCGCTGTCGACGACGTAGACGATGCCGGGGATGGTCAGCGACGTCTCCGCGACGTTGGTGGCGAGGATGACGCGCCGCTCGGGCAGCGTCTGGAACACCCGCTGCTGATCGGCCGCCGACAGCCGCGCGTAGAGCGGCAGGACGACCGTGTGCGGCAGCGCGCGCTGCTCGAGCTCGGCGGCCGCCTCGCGGATCTCGCGCTCGCCGGGCAGGAAGACCAGCACGTCGCTGCGCCGGTCGAGGTCGGTGATCTCGTCGACGACGCTGGCGACGGTGTCGGCGAGGTCGACCTCGTCCTCGCGCGGCGGCCGGTAGAGCACGTCGACCGGGTAGGTGCGGCCCGACACTTCGACGACCGGCGCGCCGCCGAAGAACTCGCTGAACCGATCGTGCGCGAGCGTCGCCGAGCTGATGATGATGCGCAGCTCGGGCCGGCGGGGCAGGAGCCGCTTCACGAAGCCGAGCAGGAAGTCGATGTTGAGGCTGCGCTCGTGCGCCTCGTCGATGATGATCGTGTCGTAGGCGCGCAGCATCGGGTCGCCGTGGATCTCGGCGAGCAGGATGCCGTCGGTCATGAACTTCACGTACGACTCGCGCCGCACCCGGTCGTTGAAGCGGACCTTGTAGCCGACGACGTCGCCGAGCTCGGTGTCGAGCTCGGCCGCCACGCGCGCGGCGACGCTGGTGGCGGCGATCCGGCGCGGCTGCGTGCAGCCGATGAAGCCGTGGGCACCGCGGCCCATCGCCAGGCAGATCTTCGGGAGCTGCGTCGTCTTGCCGGAGCCGGTCTCGCCGGCGACGATGACGAGCGGGTGATCGGCGATCGCGCGCGCCAGCTCGTCGACGTGCGCGGTGATCGGCAGCTCCGGCGGGAAGCGCACCCGCTCGCTGAGCCGGATCCCGCCGCCGCCGGACGTCAGGGCGCGGTCGTCGACGCGGCCGGCGCCGCCTCGGGCGCGGCGAACTTCAGCGTCTTCGGGTCCGGGCACAGGGCGGCCTTCTGCTCGGGCGTCAGCGAGAACTCGGGGAACGGCTTGAACTTGTCGATGCGCGCCTTGGTGTCGGCGTGGTCGGCGTTGGACGCGCCCTTGGCGGTCAGCGTCCAGTAGCGCAGCGCCTGGGCGCCGGTGAAGCCGCAGAACTGCCGCAGCGTGACGGCGGCGAGGTAGCCCGACGCGTGCCAGCCGTTCCAGCAGTGGGCGAACACCGGGCCGAGCTCGGGATGCTCGAGCCGATCGGTGATCCAGCCGAAGATCTTCCGCAGGTCGTCCTTGTGGAAGTGCTGCGTGGTGAGCTGCTCGTAGTGCAGCGTGCCCTCGCGGCCGTCGACGGTCTGGCAGGTGGCGGCGTGCGGCACCGAGTCGAAGTTCGTCGGATAGAGGTAGATCGCGGTGCCGAAGCCTTCCTTGCAGAGGTTGTCGAGGCCCTCGACGGTGAGCGGGTTCTTGTTGGCCCGCTTGGGGCCGTGGTCGAACGCGTTGTTCGCGCCGCCGCGGTAGAAGATGCCGTTCAGCACCGCGCGCACGTTGCGCGTGCCGTAGAGGCCCGCGTAGCCGTCGCCGTGATCGGTGACGAGGGTGGTGAGCGCGTTGCCGAGGCCGTAGCGGCGGCGGAACTCGGCGCCGGCCAGCTCCGACGGCGGCGGCGGCTCCGGCGGCGCCGGCGGCGTGGCGGTCACCATCGGCGAGGCCTTCGACTCGGTCGCGGTGGCGGCGTCGGTGCTGGCGGCGACGACCGTCGGGCCGGCGCGCACGACCGGATCGCCTGCGGGCCGGTCGACCTCGCCCTTGCCCGACGGCCCGCAGCCGGCGACCGCCGCCAGCGCGCCGCCCGCGAGGAGGACGGCGAGCGCCCGCGGCCCAGGAGACGATTCGTGACGACGCACCGCCCTTATCGTAGCGAAGATCGTCCGCGGCGACACGATCTCTTGCCGTTCACACCCGCGTGGTGAAGCCCCGTCGCCGGCCCCGCCGCGATCAGGCGAGGCGGACGTACTCGAACTGCTCGGGCAGGCCGTTGATGCCCTTGGCGGGCGGCGCGATCCAGCCGGCCATCTTGCCCGGCTCGGTGACCGGCGCCATCAGGCTCTTGATGTAGGCCTCGTCGGCCTCGTCGGGGAGCCACTCGCTGCGGCGCGCGTTCCACTCGTCCGCGCTGAGCGGCGCGCCGTCGAGGTCGAAGTGGTGGCCGGCGTGGATGCCGATCTGCCGGTGGAAGCGCGACGACGGCAGCCGCAGCGTGAAGGCGATGCCCTCGTCGGCGATCGTCTTGTTCCAGCGGTCGACGCCGCGCTGGCAGTCCTTGATGTACTCGGCGCGCAGCACCTCGTTGAGCGCGGTGCGCATCGGCACGTCCTTCGTGATCACCTTGCCGCCCTCGAGGACGTCGATCGGGTAGCTGCCGTCGAGCAGCCGGTGCTCGCCGTAGCGGTCCTCCTTGTGGCGGCCCTTCACGCCGCACGCGAAGGCGTCGGCCGCGTTCGAGGAGATCTCGCCGCCGAACAGGTCGAGCGACAGCGTGTACCAGAGGTTCAGGTACTTCTGCACGGTCGGCAGGTCGATGCCGCCGGCGCGGCGCACGTCGCCGTCGGCCGCGGTCTTCATCAGCTCGCAGGCGCGCTTCACGATCCGCTGGACGCCGGTCTCCCCGACGAACATGTGGTGCGCCTCCTCGGTGAGCATGAAGCGGCAGGTGCGCGCGAGCGGGTCGAAGCCGCTCTCGCTCAGCGCGGAGAGCTGGAACTTGCCGTCGCGGTCCGTGAACATCGTGAACATGAAGAACGACAGCCAGTGGTTGTTCGGCTCGTTGAAGGCGCCGAGGATGCGCGGGCGGTCGCGGTCGCCGGAGCGGCGCGCCAGCAGCTCCTCGGCCTCCTCGCGGCCGTCGCGGCCGAAGTAGGTGTGGAGCAGGTAGACCATCGCCCACAGGTGGCGGCCCTCCTCGACGTTGACCTGGAAGAGGTTGCGCAGGTCGTAGAGCGAGGGCGCGGTCTGGCCGAGCAGGCGCTGCTGCTCGACGGACGCGGGCTCGGTGTCGCCCTGGGTGACGATCAGGCGGCGCAGCAGGTTGCGGAACTCGCCGGGGACCTCGTCCCACACCGGCTGGCCGTACAGGTCGCCGAAGCCGTGCGTGCGGCCCTCCTGCTTCGGCTCGAGGAAGATGCCCCAGCGGTAGTCGGGCATCTTGACGTAGTCGAAGTGGGCCCAGCCGTTGGCCTCGACGGAGATCGCGGTGCGCAGGTAGACGTCCTTCGCCTGGAAGCCCTCGGGGCCCATCTGCTGCCACCACGCGAGGAACTGCGGCTGCCACGCCTCGAGCGCGCGCTGCAGCCGCCGGTCGCCACTCAGCTTGACGTTGTTCGGGATCTTTTCATCATTCAGATTCGTCATCGGCTAGCTCCTCGCCTCGCGAAAGCAGACCTCGCACCACGGCGGCGACCCCGACCTTCCCGGCGTCATCGTCGACCGCTCGCTGCGCTCGCTGCGCTCGCCGGGGTCGTCGTTCAGGTTCGTCATGCGGGTCAGGTCCTCTGCCACTGGAAGCTGGGGCGCTCGGGGCGGCCGTAGAGGGTGAGCGCGCCGTGCTCGCCGGTGGAGTTCGCGCGGGTGAAGATCCAGTTCTGCCAGGCGCTGAGCCGGCCGAAGATCTTGGTCTCGAGCGTCTCGGGGCCGACGAAGCGGAGCGACGCCTCCATGCCGGTCAGGGCGTCGGGCGACAGCGAGGCGCGCTCCTCGATCGCGATGCGCAGCTCGTCGGCGAAGTCGATGTCGTCGAGCGCGATCGTCGCCAGGCCGAGCGCCTCGGCCTCCTCGCTCGCGATGGGCCCGCCGGCGCCGCGCGCGAGGATCTCCGCGACCCGCGCCGGCTCGCCGTGGAAGCGCGCCTCGAGCCGCGAGAGGCCGGAGCCCATCGGGTTGGCGCCGGCGTTGGCCACCGAGGTCGCGAGGGCGACCCGCTCGCCGTCGACGAGCATGTAGAGGCGATCGGCGGCGAGCGCGGTCTCGAGCAGGACGCCGGCGAAGCAGGAGTCGGCGCTGTCGGCGACCGCGAACAGCGAGCGCGCCGTGTTGTCGAGCCGCTTGAGCACGCGGCGCTGGAAGAGGCGGATCTCGCGGGCGAGGCCGCTCGGATCCTTCGCGAGCGCCTCGTCGTGGGCGACGACGAGCGCGCGGTCGCCGCGGGCGCGGATGACGATGACGCCGACCTCCGGCGCGTCGAAGCGGAGGCGGAGCAGCGCGTCGTCGAGCTCGCGGAAGGCGCGCAGGCTCCACAGGTCCGCGCCCGCGCCGGCGGCGGTGGCCGGCGGCGGCTCGGCGGGCCCGCGGATCGTCAGCGCGGCGGTGCGCGCCGCGCGGTCGAGCTCGACGGTGACGTACCGGTAGGCGAGGCGGTCCGCGGTGAGCTTCGGCGCCAGCGGCTCGAGCGTCACGGCGGGGCCGTGCGGGACGTCGGCGACGGACGCGGCCAGCGCCTTCGCGCGCGCGGCGACCGTCTCGTTCCACTTGCTGCGCGGCACGACGGCGTCGACGAGCCCCCACTCCTTCGCGCGCTTGCCCTTGATGCCCTCGGCGACGGTGCAGAAGACGTCGGCGCGGTCGCGGCGCACCTTGCGCTTGTCGACCAGCCGCGTGAGGCCGCCGGTGCCGGGCAGGACCGCGAGCAGCGGCGTCTCCGGGAACGACACGGCCGAGTTGCCGTCGTCGACGAGCAGGATCTCGTCGCAGGCGAGCGCCAGCTCGTAGCCGCCGCCCGCCGTCGTGCCCTTGCACGCGGCGAGCGACTTGAGGCCGGAGTGCGCGCTCGCGTCCTCGAGGTAGAGGCGCGTCTCGTTCGTGAACTTGCAGAAGTTCACCTTGAACGAGTGGGTCGACAGGCCGAGCAGGTAGATGTTCGCGCCCGAGCAGAAGACGCGGTCGAGGTCGGCGGTGAAGACGACCGCGCGCACCTCGGGGTGCTCGAAGCGCAGCCGCTGGATGGCGTCGGCAAGCTCGAGGTCGACGGCGAGGTCGTAGCTGTTGAGCTTGAGCTCGTAGCCGGGGCGGAACGGGTGTTCGTCGTCGACGGCCATCGTCAGGGTGGCGACGTCGCCGTCGATCGCGAGCCGCCAGTGGTGGTAGCGGTCGGGGTGGAGGTCGAGCTGCAGAGGCTCGGTGGGCTCGGTCGGTGCGGGCCGCGCGGCTTCCATGTGGTGCAGATCTAGCGCGGGCGTGCGCGGTCGGGCAAGCAGTTTAGTGCTTGTCGTTCCCCCGCGTGCGCAGTATAGTGCTCGCGATGAACGACTCCCGCGGCGAGGAGCTCCTGGCCCGGGTCGGCGCGCGGGTGCGCTCGCTGCGCCAGGGCCAGGCGATGACGCGCCGCGAGCTGTCGGAGCGGAGCGGCGTGAGCCAGCGGTTCCTGACCCAGCTCGAGGCGGGGCGCGGGAACATCTCGCTCGTCCGGTTCGCGGACGTGGCGGCCGCCCTGGCGACGACGCCGGCCGCGCTGCTCACCGAGGCGGCGCCGCCGCCCCCGACGACGGTCGCGCTGCTCGGCGTGCGCGGCGCCGGCAAGTCGTCGGTCGGCGCCGAGCTGGCGCGCCGCCTGGGCGTGCCGCACGTCGAGGTCGACCAGCGCATCGAGGCGGCCGCCGGGCTGCGGCTGTCGGAGATCTTCGAGCTGCACGGCGAGGCGTACTACCGGCGGGTGGAGCGCGAGGTGCTCGACGCGCTGTTGACGCGCCCGGCGCCGATGGTGCTCGCCACCGGCGGCTCGATCGTCGGCGACGCCGACAACTTCGCCCTGCTGCGCGACCGCTGCGCGACGGTGTGGCTGCGCGCGCGCCCGCGCGACCACTGGAACCGGGTCATCAAGCAGGGCGACCGGCGGCCGATGGCGAGGAACCCGCACGCGTACGCCGAGCTGGAGGCGCGGCTCGCCGCGCGCGCGCCGCTCTACGCGCGGGCGCACCACGTCGTCGACACGTCGCGCCGCTCGGTGGCGGCGGTCGTCGACGACATCGTCGGCCGCCTCCGCCCCCCCGCTGCGCGCGCCGCCGGCTGATCCATCGCGGAC
>DASZXE010001064.1:0-1847 GCA_035546475.1 Kofleriaceae bacterium | reverse complement strand
GGCGCTCGCCCGCGCCGCGTGCGCGCACGCGCGCGCGACCTGGCCCGACCTGCTCCTCTGCGCGGGCGGCAAGTCGATGGGCGGCCGCATGACGTCGCAGGCGCAGGCGGAGGCGCCGCTGCCGGGCGTGCGCGCGCTGGTCTTCCTCGGCTTTCCGCTCCATCCCGCCGGCGAGCCGTCGATCGCGCGCGCCCGCCACCTCGCCGACGTCCACGGGCCGATGCTGTTCGTGCAGGGCGATCGCGACAAGCTCGCCGAGCTGTCGCTGCTCCGCCCGGTCGTCGACGGCCTCGGCGCGCGCGCGGTCCTGAACGTCCTGCCCGGCGTCGATCACGGCTTCGACGCGCCGAAGAAGGCCGGGATCGATCCGGTCGCGGCCGCCGCCGCCGCGGTCGCCGACTTCCTCGCCGCGCTCCCGCCGGCGTGATCCCGGGCATCGCGCGGGCCGGGAGCGCTCCCGTGCCCGCAGCTTCCTTGACACCCGCGATCGCGCTGGGAATCATGGCCTCGTGTGGTCGAGCTACTCCGCGCGTCACGCCGCGCAGCTCATCGGGCTGCCCGAGTCGGCGGTGCGGAGCTGCGTGCGGGCGGGGCTGATCGGCTCGGGTGACCTGCCGCTCCGGCTGTCGTTCCGCGATCTGTCCGCGCTGCGGACGGTGAAGTCGGTGGTCGGCGCCGGCATCCCGCTCTCTCGCGCGCGCCGCGAGCTGGCGGCGATCCAGCGCCAGCTCCCGCCGGGCGCGTCGCTGGCGGAGGTCCCGATCGAGGTGCGCGACGGCCACCTCTGGGTGCGCGGCGAGCCGCTGCCGGTCGTCGAGGGCGCGGCCGTCCAGCTCTCGCTGCCGTTCGCCCCCCGCTGGCTGCCCCCCGAGGGCGCGCTGCACGACCTGCCGGCGCGGCCGGTCGAGGCGCCGCTGCCGGCGCCGGCGATGACGGCCGAGGACTGGTTCGATCGCGCGATCTCGCTCGAGGACGGCGACGCGCCGGCGGCGATCGACGCCTACCGCCGCAGCCTGCGCCTGCGCCCCGACTGCATCGAGGCGTGGATCAACCTCGGCCGCCTGCACGCGGAGACCGGCGAGGGCGACGCCGCGACCGAGTGCTTCTCGACGGCGCTCCGCCTCGATCCGCGCGACGCCACCGCCGTCTACAACCTCGGCGTCGTCGCCCAGGACGCCGGCCGCGAGCAGGACGCGATCTTCCTCTACACGCGCGCGCTCGAGCTCGACGGCGGCCTCGCCGAGGCCCACTACAACCTCGCGACGCTCTTCGATCAGACCGGCGACTCGCGCCAGGCGATCCGCCACATCAACGAGTACCGGAAGCTCACGAAGAGCTCCTGACCCGGCTCCGGCGGCTCCGGCTCCCGGTCGTCGTCGGTCGCGCGCGGCCGCTCGCGCCTCATCGGAGCCGACGAGACTCGTCCGGCGGGCGCCCGTCGAGGGAGAGGTCGGACCACTCGAGCGCGCGGATCGGAATCGTCGCGCGCGGTCGCGAGCAGAGGAAACCGCGGCGAGGCGGTGCCGATAGGGGGCGGCATCCGGGCCACGAGGCCCGAGGCGACCAAGGAGCCCCCATGAGCTACGACCTCGAGCAACGTATCCGCGCGGCCGGCGGCGCCGCCGCCCCCGATGCGCCGGCGCCGGGCAAGCGCGCGCTGACCGATCGCCTCCCGCCGCGCGCGCCGTCCGCCGCGCCGAGCCTGCGCGGCCAGGAGCGCGAGCTCGCCAGCCTCGATGCGATCGGCGACTACGCCGAGACGCGCGCGACGATCGAGGGCGCGCCGGCCGCCGATCCGCTCGGCTTCCTCGATCAGGAGGCGCACGTCCACCACCCGCACCGTCACC
>DASZXE010001063.1:0-2660 GCA_035546475.1 Kofleriaceae bacterium | reverse complement strand
GGCGAGCAGCACCATGCGCGTCGCCAGGCCGACGACCACATCATGCAGATCCTCGGGGCCGTGCCCGTGCAGCGTCCGGACGCACTCGGCGATCTCGAGCGCGTTGCCGATCGCGCGGCCGATCGGCGCGTCCATGTCGGTGAGCACGCAGGTCACCCGCTTGCCGGCGGCCGCGCCGATCGCGCGCATCGCCACGCACAGCGCGCGCGCCCGCGCGAGGTCCTTCATGAACGCGCCCTGGCCGACCTTGACGTCGAGCACCAGCCCGTCGATGCCGGCCGCCAGCTTCTTCGACATGATCGACGACGCGATGAGCGGGATCGACTCGATCGTGCCGGTGACGTCGCGCAGCGCGTAGAGCCGCTTGTCGGCGGGCGCGAGCCGCGCGGTCTGGCCGATCAGGCACGCGCCGAGCTCGCCGAGCTGGCGGATGAAGCGGGCGCCGTCGAGGTCGACCTGGAAGCCGGGGATCGACTCGAGCTTGTCGAGCGTGCCGCCGGTGTGGCCGAGGCCGCGGCCGGAGATCATCGGCACCACCACGCCGCACGCCGCCGCCGCCGGCGCGAGCGGGATCGAGATCTTGTCGCCGACGCCGCCGGTCGAGTGCTTGTCGATCTTCGGCCCGGCGATCGGCGACAGGTCGAGGACGTCGCCGGAGTGGACCATCGCGTCGGCCCACGCCGCCAGCTCGGCGTCGTCGAGGCCGCGGAAGTAGATCGCCATCAGCATCGCGGCGACCTGGTAGTCGGGCAGCGAGCCGTCGGTGACGCCGGCGATGAAGCCGCGCAGCTCGGCGGCGGTCAGCGCCTGGCCGTCGCGCTTCGCGCGGATGAGCTCGACCGGCAGGCGCGCGCGCTCGGCGGTCACGGCTGCACCTCGGCCGGCGGTGGGAACGGTCGGGTCGACATCGCGCGTGGGCTAGTAGCCCTTCTTGGCGTCCTTGCCGTCGGTCTTGCCGGTGACGATCGCGACCGAGGCGGACGCGCCGATCCGGTTGGCGCCGGCCTGCGCCATGCGCACGACGTCCTCGGCGGTGCGGACGCCGCCCGACGCCTTGACGCCGACGTCGGGCCCCACGATCTCGCGCATGAGCTGGACGTCCTCGACGGTGGCGCCGCCCTTGGCGAAGCCGGTCGACGTCTTGACGAACGCGGCGCCCGCCAGCTTCGACAGCGTGCAGCCGATGATCTTCTCGTGCTGCGTGAGCGAGCTGGTCTCGAGGATGACCTTGACCCCCGCCGGCGCCGCCGACTTGACGACCCGGCAGATGTCCTCGAACACGGTCTCGTAGTCGCGCGACTTGAGCGCGCCGATGTTGATGACCATGTCGATCTCGCGCGCGCCCTGGCGGACGGCGTCGCGCGCCTCGTACGCCTTCGCGGTCGGCGTCATCGCGCCGAGCGGGAAGCCGACCACCGCGCAGACCATGACGTCGGTGCCGGACAGGAGCGACTTCGCGAGCGGCACCCAGGTCGTGTTGACGCAGACCGACGCGAACCGGTGCTTTCGCGCCTCGTCGCAGAGGTGGACGATGTCGTCGCGGGTGGCCTCGGGCTTGAGCAGCGTGTGGTCGATCAGCTTGGCGAGGTCGGCGGGGACGGCGCCGATGCCGGCCGACGCGCCGACGCGCATCGCGCCGGCGCCCTCCATGGCGCGCACCGACCACGGCCGGCGCACGACGCAGGCGCCGCAGCCGGCGCAGTCCTCGCCGGGCGCGGTGTCGTCGTGGCACGGCCCGCGGTCGCGCGGCTTGACGGCGGCGAGGCTGGGGCCGGCCAGCCGCTCGCGCACGCGGGTGGTGATGAGGTCCACGAGCCGATCGACGTCGGACATGCGCGGGCACTATACACGGAACCGGCCAGCCCCCGCGCCCGCCGGCCCGCCCTGCCCGTGCTCGAGCCCGCGCCCGTGCCGATGCCCGAGCCGGTGCCCGTGCCGATGCCCATGCCCGTGCCGATGCCCGTGCCCGTGCCCGTGCCCGTGCCCGTGCCCGGTCCCCGAGCCCGCGCCCGATCTCCTGGCGACCCGCCCCGTCGCTCCTGGCCACGTCCTCGCGCCCGACCACGGCCCGGCGCTGGCCGTCGGCGCGTGCCGTTACCGCGGGACGTCGCCGGGATCGAGCGCCAGCCGGAACGTGACGTCCTTCTGCGCCGTCAGCGGCCGCGTCGCGCTCTTCCCCGGCGCGCGCACCGGCGCCTCGGCGCCGACCGCCGGGGCGATCCACTCGAACAGGTTCGGGTGCGCGATCACGCCCGTCGTCTGGATCGCCGCGTCCCACTCGTCGCTGGTGAGCAGCCGCTTGTGCGTGATGTCCGCGTACGCGCGCGCGAACGCGTACGGCACGCTGCGCACCGGCTCCGCGGCGAGCGCGGGTGGCGGCTGCTTCGTCTTCGGGAAGATGGTCGCGTACTCGCCCGCCGACACCGGCCGCGCGTCGACGTAGAACCACGGTTTGCCGTCCTTCTTCACCAGCACCATGCCGGCCGGCGCCCCCGCGGTCGCACCGGCCGGCGGGGACGGCGTCACGGTCACCGTCGACGTCGCCGCGTCGGTCGCCGCCGCCGACGACGACGAAGAGCCCGCGCCGCCGCCGACCGCCGCGCCGCCGTCGAGCGCGCCGGCCGGGGCCGCCTTCGCCGCCGGCTCCGACCCGCGCGCGA